>JAJFLK010000500.1 GCA_021772735.1 Candidatus Sumerlaeota bacterium
GTGCATAGGCCCAGACCCAAGAGGAAGGTCTGCCTCCGGCGGGGGAGGCGTCTCGGGAGTTCCATGATAGTGTGTCTTTCCTCGTGGTTTTCGGCGGCCGTCGAATGAATTTCGGGGCCTAGAGTTCCTGCTCGAAGTCCACTCCCAAGTGGGTGCACAACTGGCGAAACTCATCGAGCGATTGGTAGTGGATTTCGATTCTGCCCGATGTGTTCGTCCGGGGATTGATTCGGACCTTCAGGCCGAGCTTTCCGGTCAGTTTTTCCTGCAGTTCGGCGACGTCGTCGCGCAGGTCGGCTCCATCGAGCGCTTTGCCCGATTGCGTTGAGCCTGCGGCTTCGGCGCGCTGCCGGCTCTTCACCAGGCGCTCAACTTCTCGAACGCTCAGGGAATCATGCTTAATTCGGCGAGCGATCGTGAGCTGGCTCGGTGTATCTCGCAAGCCCAAGAGCGCACGGCCGTGCCCGGCCGATAGGCGCCCGGCAGAGATATCGTCGAGAATCTGGCGCGGAAGCTTCAAAAGGCGCAACGCGTTGGTCACGGCGACGCGGGATTTCCCGACGCCTTCGGCCAGGCCTTCCTGAGTGAGCCCGAATTCTTCAATCAATCGGTGGAAAGCCTCGGCTTCTTCGACCGCGTTCAGGTCGTCGCGCTGAATATTCTCGATCAGCGCGGCTTCCATCATCTCCTGATTGTCGAATTCGCGGAGAATGGCCGGAACGCTGCGCAATCCGGCCTGTTGTGCCGCCCTCCAGCGCCGCTCGCCGCTGACGAGCTGGTAGTTCTCGCCGGCTCGCCTGAGGATAATCGGCTGGAGAATGCCCTTGGAGCGTATCGAGGCGGCCAGATCTTCGAGCTTGGCAGGATCGAATTCTTTGCGTGGCTGGTAGGGGTTGGGCTCGATCTCCTCTATCCGGATTTGCCGGATCGCCGTGGTGCTGAAGGCGGGCGTCGAGGTTACCGAGGCGGCGCTTGAGGGTGCGCCGCTGGGGAATAGGGCGTCAAGTCCGCGCCCAAGCGCTGGCTTCTTCGCAGGCATGAATGACCTCCTGGCTGAACTGGGTATAGGCGATGGCGCCGGCCGATTTCGGCTCGTACTGAATTATGGGCAGTCCGTGGCTGGGGGCTTCGCTTAGCCGAACCGAACGCACAAGTCTAGTTTTGAACACCTTGGGACCAAATATGGCTCCCAGGTGTTGGATGACTTCCTGGGCCAGCCGCGTCCGGCCGTCGAACATCGTAACCACAATCCCGAGAAGTTGAAGGTCCGGATTGAGCGATTGGCGGATACGATTAATCGTGGCGGTGACGTGGGAAAGGCCTTCGAGGGCGAGGAACTCGGCTTGCACCGGGACGATAACGCGATCGGCTGCGGTGAGCGTATTGATGGAAAGAAGGCTCAGGCTGGGAGGCGAATCGAGAATGATGTATTCGAACTCGCGATCGAGGGAGCGGAGCACGGAGCGAAGGCGGCGCTCTCGGTTCTCCAGGTCGAAGAATTCAAGCTCGGCCGCAGCCAGGTCCATGTTCGAGGGCAAGATCCAGAGGTTCGGCATCCGATCGTGCAGGGCGATCGGGTCGGGCGTATCCAGGCCGATCAGGGTTCGGTAAAGCGAAGTGGTCAGCCCGCGAGAGTTGACGCCGACAGCGCTGGTCGCGTTGCCCTGCGGGTCCATATCGACAAGGAGCGTATCATGGCCGCTCGAAGCGAGACACGCCGCGAGATTGACCGCCGTCGTTGTCTTTCCGACGCCGCCCTTCTGGTTGCTGATAGCGAGGATGTGGGCCATGTTTCACGTGAAACAATAAGAGTTGAAGATTATGGGCGCGGATAAAACTCGCCCGCATGCGAGATCTGAGAACACCATACACCAACTCTCGCGAATTGCGAAATTGATTTTCTTCCCCCCTGTCTAAATCGCGCCACGCGGAGAGATAAAAGGCTGCGACCCACACTGCGATGGTTATGTTTAATTTATCAACACTTATCATTTAATTCTATAAATCCTATAATGAGTTTCGCGCTCGTGCCGCGCCGCTCAAGTCCATTTCGCTTGACATCCCACTCGCCTCGACGGAATTCTTAAACCCGTGTTGAAAGGAGCGAGCCGCAGCAAAGCAGCCTTAGGACGCATCGAATCGATGAGACCCATCCGGCTTGCCTTGCCTCGCCCGATCGGCATCTATAACAGCGTTAATGAAACGCACAAGACGGAACCAATCTACAGGAGGATCAAAACTCTCACATGGAAGAACCCCTGACTGGTGCGATGCTGATCGCCGGGGGCTTGACCTTAATCGTAGTTGGAGCGTTGATCGGCGCTCTCTTCAACCGAACGCTGATCAATCGCAGGCTTACCGCGGCCGACCGAACCGCCGAGACCATTCTCGGCGAGGCAACCGTCCGCGGCGAGAAGATCGAGAAGGAATACGAACGCAAGGCTGAAGAGGAGTACAAACGTCAGCTCGGACGGGCTGAGAAGGAGAATCAAAACCTGGTCGACAAGTTCGAGCGTGAATTGTCCAAGCGGCGCGAGCAGATCGATAAGCGGGAAAGAAAGTTGGATTCCCGCCGAAGTGCGCTTGACCGCAAGTTGGAAGACCTCGAAAAGCGAGAGGGTGGGTTCGAAGAGCGTGAACGTGAGATCGATGATATTCGGGAGCGCCTTGAGAAGAAACAAGGCGCCGTCGAAGAGATTCGTACCGAAACCAAGCGCCGCTGCGAAGCGATTTCGGGCCTGACTCAGGACGAGGCGAAGAAACTTCTACTCCAGAACCTGGAGGTCGACGTCCGGCAAGATGCCGCGGCGCTCGTCCGACGGGTGGAAGCCGAGACGCGGGAGGTCGCCGACAAGAAAGCACGGCAGCTCATCACGCTTGCAATCCAGCGATGTGCCGCCGAGCAGGTCAGCGAATCTTCGGTGTCGGTTGTCCAACTTCCGAGCGACGATCTGAAGGGCCGAATCATCGGCCGTGAAGGTCGTAATATCCGCGCGCTTGAAGCAGCCACCGGCTGCAATTTCATCGTCGACGACACGCCCGAGGCGGTTGTGTTGTCGTGCTTTGATCCGATCCGGCGTGAAATCGCCCGCCAGACGCTCGAGCGACTGGTTTCTGACGGACGAATTCATCCGGGCCGTATCGAGGAACTGGTGGCCAAGGTCGAGCGCGAGCTGAACGAGCATATTCGCCAGACCGGCGAAGAGGCGGCGTTCGAGCTTGGCTTTGCGGATATGCATCCCGAGCTGACCAAAACCATGGGGCGGCTTAAATACCGCACCAGCTACGGTCAGAACATCCTCAGCCATTCCTCCGAAGTTGCCCGGCTGTGTTCATACATGGCCGGCGAACTAGGAGCGGATTCAGCCGCAGCGAAGAGAGCCGGATTCCTTCACGATATCGGCAAGGCGCTGACGCACGAGATGGAAGGCACTCACGCCGCTTTGGGCGCGGATTTGTGCAAGAAGCACAATGAAGCCCCGGGCGTGGTTCATTCCATCGCCGCGCATCACAACGAGATTGAGCCGAGAACTATCATTGCCGTGCTCGTCCAGGCGGCAGATGCGATTTCTTCGGCTCGTCCCGGAGCCCGGCGCGAGACGCTTGAGAATTACGTCAAACGTCTGCGCAAACTCGAAGAACTGGCCGATGGCTTTGATGGCGTGACCAAATCCTACGCCCTCCAGGCCGGACGTGAACTACGAATAGTGGTTGAGCCAACGGAGATAAACGATAACGAAGCGAGCCTGCTGGCCCGCGATATCAGCAGGAAGATCGAAAAAGAGGTTCAGTATCCCGGGCAGATCAAAGTGACGGTATGCCGCGAAGTCCGGGCGACTGAATACGCAAAATAGGCCGGGTCCGCAGACCCCGTTTGAATGCACCCTAAAAATCGACTCCCGACGTCAAATCATAGGCGTCGGGAGTCTTTTCTTTTGGACCTGCGGGCGGGGGCTTTGCTTCGGGCGATGCCCGAAGGCTCTCGTCTCTGGATGCTGACCTCGGATCAGGAC
>JAJFLK010000006.1 GCA_021772735.1 Candidatus Sumerlaeota bacterium
CAGTTCGGCGGGAATCACACGTTCAATGGCGTGACCGGAAGCTGCTCGGGCGGCAACCGCAACGGCTCGACGGCATATGAGCCCGGCAGCGGAACGACGATCCAGGCTTACGCGGGCATCTGCGGCTCGGACAATCTCCAGCCCAATTCCGATCCGTATTTCCATCACGAGTCCCTGGTTGAAATGTTCGCGCACATCAACACGGGCTCGGGCAACAACTGCGACGTCGCGACCTCGACCGGCAATGTCGGGCCGACGGTCAACGCGGGCGGAAACTTTACGATCCCGGCCAGCACGCCTTTCGTGCTGACAGCGGTCGGCACAGACACCGATCCTCTAACCTACAACTGGGAACAACGCGATCTGGGGGCGGCTCAAGCGATCAGCGCTCCCGATAACGGCTCCAGCCCGCTGTTCCGCACGTTCAATCCGAAGACAAGCCCGATGCGCTATTTCCCGCGGCTTACGGACCTCGTGAACAACACAATCGTGATCGGCGAGCGGTTGCCGACGACGAGCCGGACGATGAATTTCCGGGCCACGGTGCGCGACAACCGTTCGGGCGGTGGCGGGACGGGATTCGACGACATGATCGTGACGGTGGATAACACGACCGGTCCGTTCCTCGTGACCGCTCCAAACACCGCCGTGACCGTCGGCAGCGCGTTGAACGTGACCTGGGATGTCGCCGGGACGACCGGCGGCTCGGTGGGCGCGGCGAACGTGGATATCCTGCTTTCGACCGACGGCGGACTGACGTATCCGACGACGCTGGCAACGGCAACGCCGAACGACGGCAGCGAATCGGTGACGCTTCCCTCAGTGTCCACGACGACGGCGCGAGTCATGGTGCGCGGCTCGGGCAATATCTTCTTCGATATCTCGAATCAGAATTTCACGATCACGAACGTGGCGGTGATCTTTTCCGGTGGCGGCGTGACGATCGACGACACCGCGAACAACGGCAACAGCGACAACATGATCGACCCCGGCGAGCAGGACATCGCGCTGACCATCAATGTCCTGAATGGCGGAACAGACGCGGCGACCAACGTCGTCGCGACGCTGAGCTCGCTTACGGCGACGGCGCTGATCGATACAGGCGTGATCGGTTACCCGAACATCGGGCCCGCAGCAAACGCGAGCAATGCGAGCCCGTTTCGGATCGACGTGACGCCCGGCCATCCGTGCGGGGCGGACATCGAATTGCAGCTCCTGGTCGCCTCGACCGAGGGAATGAACTCGTTCAATATCACATTGCCGACGGCGTCCGCACCCGGCTCGTCAGTGACGACATCGTATACCGGACCCGTCGTGCCAATTCCTCCGGCTGGCGCCTCGGTGGATATTCCTTTTAATGTCTCCGGCCAGGGGCCGATCAGCGACGTGAATTTCAGTTTCGATGGATCGAGCTGCAATACAACTCCGGGCTCCACGACTGTCGGCCTGGATCACACTTGGGTTGGCGACCTTAAGATTGATTTGATCAGCCCGATGGGGACGAGCATTACACTCATGTCTCTGGCCGGTGGCGGGACTTTTGGCAGTTCGGGGAACAATCTTTGCAATACCGTGTTCGATGACTCCGGCGCCTCGTCCATCCAATCGATAGCCATAGACGGGAGCGGCGCACCTTACACGGGCTCGTTCATTCCTCTGCAATCGCTCGCGGCGTTCAACGGAGAAGGCCCGGCCGGCACCTGGACCCTGCGAGTGCAGGATGTGGCCACTGGTGATGACGGCAACGTCCGGGCGTTCTCGATTACGATCTCCGGGGCGGGCACTTGCACCATCGCGCCGCCGCCGAACTCCGCGAACGACTGGCAGCGATACGAGTAAGCGATGACGGGCCACACCGCGACCGCCGGCCGATGCTCGAATCAGTTCCCCGTCCGGGCCGGATCGATTCGAATCAGGTGAGCCTTTGTGCGCACGATGAGGCTGCCTCCGGCCAGCGCCGGCGATGCGATGACCGGTTCGCCAAGAGGCGTGCGGGCCACAACTTCGAGCTTGTCGCCGGGGCGCATCGCGATAAGGTCTCCGTCTTCGGTGATGAAATGGATGAGCCCGCCGGCGAGCACCGGTGAGGCGTAAAACTCGCCCTCCAACCGTTCCTCCCAGATGACCTCCCCGGTTCCGGTATCCGCGCATCGCAGGACGCCGTTATTGGTCGCGATGTAGATTCGGCCCTCGGCGAGAATCGGAGAAGCGATCCACGGGTTCAGTTTCGCGTTGCTCCAGACCCGGTGCGTCTCGGTGACATCGCCGGAGCCTCCCGGACGAATCGTGATCGTGGGACCATTGAAGGTGGAGGGGACATAGATGTGATGTTCGTCGCGAACCGGTGAGGGGATAACGTCTTCTCCAATCCCTCGACATCGCCACAGCTCGCGGCCCGTTGTCGGATCGTGCGCGTAGACGATCCCGTGAGCGCCCAACACAAGCTCATCGTGCGCATCGGGCCCTTCTGTCCGGATCACGATCGGCGTGCCGAACGCATTGCGCGCGTTCTCGGGGAGCGACCTCTTGACCTCATAGATGTTCTCCCCCGTTTCCGGATCGACGCCGAGCAGATAGTAAGCGCGGGCGAACGCCTTATCCTCGGCGGTGGGCTCGTCTGAGAACGGGGTCGGCGTGTGGCCGAATGCCACGATCAATCTGCCCCCGGCCAGCACAGGTGAGGCGCCGTGGCCGTGCAGCAAATTCAAGGTGCCGTAATCGGCCGTCAGATCCCGGCGCCACAACAGCTCCCCGGTTACGGTATGGCACATCAGATCGCCCGATCCGAAGAGCGAGAAGACAT
The DNA here is from genome assembly GCA_021772735.1 of Candidatus Sumerlaeota bacterium. Lineage (GTDB taxonomy): Bacteria > Sumerlaeota > Sumerlaeia > MVZB01 > JAJFLK01 > JAJFLK01. Next base: position 2,804 of record JAJFLK010000006.1, read on the forward strand.
GGATGCCATCGGTGGCGCAGCTTGCCGTGGCGAGGTTGTTCTTCGCGTGAGTCCTGGCGACGCTGGCCGGTCCGAATTCGTCGCGCCACAGCAGCGCGCCATCCGCCAGGTCTCTGGCCTCGACGCTGAGCCGTGGCGGCGGTCCCTTGTAGTTTGGAGATGCGCCGGTTCGACCCACCTGAGACGTGAAGAAAATACGCCCGTCGGCCGCGACAGGCGTCGAGTCGCCCCAGCCTTCCAGAGCGATCTTCCAGCGAGTGCCTTCGGCCGGATCGAACCGGGCCGGAGTATCCGCCCGCTCATCCTGCTTTGCATGGCCGCTCGAAGTCGGGCCGCGCCACGATGGCCATTCCGGGTCCCCTGCGCGCGATGCAATAACACTCAAAGAAAATACCGCTGCCGTGATACCGGAGAGGGCGACACCCCGCACAAGCGGGAGCGATGGGATACTTTTCATATTTCAGTCTGCCTGGTTCGCCGCTTTTCAGGCCGAGGCCCGAGGCGGGTGGATTCACAACGACGGCCGAGCCGCCTCCGAAAATGTCCTGCGCATCGGCTGCATCCGACCATACGTCAACGAGCGCCAGAGCCATTCGGCCGGGCCGAATCGAAACCGATCAAGATACGGCTGGGAGTAAATCAACTGGAGCGCCCAGATGCCGAGGACGACCGCCATCTGGCCCACCCGGCCCACCGAGCCGAACAGGCCCAGGCCGTGGCCGTAGAAGATAAGGGTTCCGATCACTGTTTGCACAAGATAATTCGTCAGAGCCATACGGCCCACGGCGGCAAGGCGCGCGGTCAGCGAGCGCGCAATTCCCATCCGGACGACGAACATCACCGCGCCGATCCAGCCCATCGCCACCGCGATGGCGCCCCAGTAATTAAACAGCGACCCGGTGTAAGCGACGTATATCGGGTCCCAGCCCGAGGCTTCCATACGGACCAGACCAGGCACGATGAGCGCGACGCCGACCCCGCACCCGACCGCGCCGAAGGCGGCATAGAATCGCGCGGTGCAACGCCCGGTCAGGATTCCGAGCCGGAACAGAGCCATGCCGATGAGCATAAGGCCGCTTATGAACCATGACGTGAACCACCCGAACTGATAGGTCTGCGAATCGAGGCTCCGAGAGGCACGCAGTGACATTTGCTCGATCCAGGGGCTGCGCCAAATCTCGACCTCCCAGGCGACAGTCTCCGGATCTGGATTGATCACGGGCTCCATCCAGTAGCGAGCGCCACCCGGGTCCAGCTCGAAGCCTGCGGCTTCAAGCGCGATCCAAACACCCGGGATGAGAATGAGGAAAAACCCGCCGACCACGAGCCGCTCGGGCCTTGCGTTTCGAAAGACGTAAACCAACATCCCGCACATGGCGTACGTGACGAGGACATCGCCGTCCCACAGGATGTATGCGTGGAACAGGCCGATCGCGAGCAAGCCCAGCATCCGGCGCAGGTGGCGACCGAAGGAAATCCCGCCCTTTGATTCCGCCCGTTCGGACATCAGGACAATCCCCGCGCCGAACAGCATCGAGAAGATCGATATGAATTTCCCTTCGGCAAGAATGTGGCTCGCCGTCCAGATCCATCGATCAACGCCCGTGAAATAACCGTGAATCAGCGGATAGATCAGCTGCGCGTCAATCATCGAGAACAACTGGACGTTGATGATGAGAATACCGAGGACGGCGAAACCTCGCAGGATGTCCAGCGCAACGATGCGTTCGGCCGGGCCGACCGGCCCGGGGGGAGGCTCCGGCGCCCGAGGCGCTGAATAAATATCAGGCGGAGGGTGAGTTAGTATTTCGTCGCTGTCCACAGGCGAATCCTAATCGAGGTCTGCGTGGCGGGCAATGGGCGGCGTGACCTTCCGCTTTTCGAGTTCACGTCGTCTTTGTCTTCTGCGAAATCGGCGTAATCTGCGGATGATTTCTCTTCGCGCACTCCCCACGCCGCCTCGTGATCGCCTGCGCATCCCGATGCGCCTCTTGACTTATCCCCTGTCGGCCATAGAATCCTGTGTTTGCGTCCCGGCCCGTAAGTAGATCGCCGGGCCTCGCAACTGTGGAGCCGAATTCATGCGATTGAAGCCGGAAAAGATCGATCAGCTCGCCGCGCTCGTTTACGCCGCGCTCAAGGATATTCCCGAGCTGACATTCAACGGTGAGAAGAACGACATTACGGCGGCGATCGCCAAGGTGATCGAGGGCGACCTGCGCGAAGAGGACGAACTCGACGTCGAGGCGCAGAAGCTCCTCGATCTGCATGCCGACGACCTTCGGCGAACCGGAGCAAGCACGGCGCCGGTGCTCAGAAAAATCAAAGATAAGCTCGCGCGCGATCGGGGGTTCACGCTCTGATGCGACTTTCCGAAGACCGAATCAATGCCATTGCATACAAGGTCGCGCACCACCTGGTCAAAAAACGTTTGATCAAGACCAAGGTGCGTCTGAATCAGGTGGAAACGTGGGTCGAGAAACCGATCCTTGCGGATCTGCGGCTCGAAGACGTGATCGACGATGAAGTCACGCGTTACATCGACGGCCTTCCCAAGAAGCCGCCCTTTGGATCTTTCGAGTATCAGGCGATGTTTCAGAAAAAGAAGGAAGAGGTCGCCAGGCGCCATCACTTCACCATGTGATGGAGCGAAGATCTGATCGGTTGACGGCCGCATGGGCGACCCGGCGAGGGGATGTCATGCACATCGCCATCGACGCCCGTTTCCTCGGGAGCCCCAGTTACGGGCTGGCGCAATACAGCGAAAGTCTCCTCGAATCTCTTGCTCGTCAGGATACCGAAAACCAATACACGGTTTTTGTCGGGCCGGAACTGGAGCGGCGGCCCCGTGTGGGCGAGAATTTCACGCTAGTCCCGGTGCGCGGGAGGCCTCTGTCGGCTGGCGGATTGTGGCGCCTGCGGCGCGAGCTCAAGCGCTGCGAGGCTGAGGTCCTGCACGTTCACTTTCCGCTGGCGCCTTTCTTCTCCGATTGTCCGACGCTCATTACCGTTCACGATGCCCTGCCGTTTGTGCGCATCTCGCCCAGGACCCGCTTCCCCCTTTGGGATCGCCTGGGTTGGTATTTCCTGTATCCGATGACCATGCGCCGTTCGAAGTGGGTTGTCTGCGTCTCGCGCGCGACCCGAGATCGCGTCGTGGATATTTTCCCCGAAGTTTTTCACAAGACAATCGTGCTGGTCTCGGGCGTCGACGACGTTTATCGCGAGGATGTGGAGCCGGCGACGGCCGATCTGGTCAGCTCGCGCCTGAACACCTCCGGACAATATTTGCTCTATTCAGGCTCCTCGGGCGAGTCCAAGAACATTCCGCGCATGATCGAGGCATTCGCGTTGCTCCGCCAGGGCGACGCGCGCGCCGAGGCGCATCGCTTCGTCCTCGATCTGACCGGCGACCTGAGCGGGTTGGGCGCGATCCGGCGTGTGGTGCGGCAATACGGCGTCGAAGACCGCGTGCATATTCTGACCCGCATGACGCTTGAGGAGCGTCGCGTCCTGTTCTCCCGCGCCGACGCTCTTTTTATAGCATCGCGCGATGAGGGCTTTGGCTTCCCGGTCCTGCAGGCACAGGTTTCCGGAGTGCCGGTCGTTGCGGCGGATTCCGGAGCGTTGCCTGAGGTAACCGGCGAAGGCGGATTGCTTGTCGATCCGGACAACCTTGACGAACTGGTCGATCTGGTGGGCCAGGCTCTGTTCGATACGAATCTGCGCGAGTATCTGATCGAAAAGGGGCGGGCCAACGCGAAGAGATTCTCGTGGGATAATACGGCTCACGAGCTGCGAGACATTTACGAGCTGCTGTTCGGCACCCTCTGAACATCGTGATGCCGGAGATGATCTCTCCGGCGCGTTCCAGAATTCCAATTCCAAAGCGAGGCATGCATTTGTGCTTGAACTTCTAACGATCGAAAATCTGATTGCTCTGTTGACGCTCACGTCGCTTGAGATCGTGCTGGGAATCGACAACCTGGTCTTCATCACGATTCTGACCGGAAAACTACCAGCCGAGTCCCGGCCGACCGCCAGGCGTATCGGAGTCGGGCTGGCGATGTTCGGCAGAATCGCGCTCCTGTTGGCGATCAGTTGGGTCATGGGCCTGACCAAGGCCTGGTTCGAAGTGATCGGCCATGAATTCTCGGGCAAAGATCTTATCCTGCTCGGCGGCGGCCTGTTCCTCATTGCGAAATCAACTTACGAGATTCATGACCAGATGGAGGGTCCACACGAGGCAACGGCCAGCAAAGGCGGCGCGGCTGGGTTCGGCGCGGTGATCGCACAGATCATCGTTATCGATCTGGTGTTCTCTCTCGATTCGGTCATCACGGCCGTAGGCATGGCGCGTGAGGTCGCCGTCATGATCGCTGCGATCGTCGTCTCGGTCGGCGTGATGATGTATTTCGCCGGGGCAGTCAGCGAGTTCGTCGAGAAACACCCGACGATCAAGGTTCTCGCGCTCTCGTTCCTGCTTTTGATCGGCGTGATGCTGACGGCCGAGGGTCTGGGGCGGCACATCGAGAAGGGATACATCTATTTTGCGATGAGCTTTTCGCTGGGGGTCGAAATGATCAATCTGCGCATTCACAAAAACAAAAACGCTGCGGCACACGCAGGAGGATAACGCCCCGGGCCCCCAAACCCCTATCTTATGTGCGGTCGATTCTCACTCTCCACCCCGCTCGCGGTCATCCAGGGCGCTTTCCCCTGGCTCGTCGTGCCGGATCAACTGGCCGATCCCGGTCCCGAATCCGGCTCGATCGCCGGCG
>JAJFLK010000051.1 GCA_021772735.1 Candidatus Sumerlaeota bacterium
AGGGCAACCCCTGGGGCGTCTCGGCCGGCACGCGGGGCGATTGGACCGAGAAGGCCGAGGTCAAGGTGCTTGACGAAGGCGAGGAGACGCCGCTGCTCTACTGGGTGGGTTGCGCCGGGACGTGCGATTCGCGCGCGCAGCAGACCCGCGATTCGATGATCGATATCTTGAATGCTGCTGGCGTGGATTACGCAGTGCTGGGCCATGCCGAGTCATGCACGGGCGATCCGGCGCGGCGAATCGGGAATGAATATCTGTATCAGATGATCGCCGAGCAGAACATCGAGACGCTCAAGGGACACAAGATAAAGAAGATCATGACGCAGTGTCCGCATTGCTTCAACACGCTGAAAAACGAGTACCCGGATTTCGGCGGCGACTTTGATGTTGTCCATCACACCGAACTCATCGACGACCTGATCGGCGAAGGCAAACTCAAGTTCAAACGCGGCGCGAAAGAGAAGGTCACGTTCCACGACCCCTGCTACCTGGGCCGCATGAACAATAAGTACGACGAGCCGCGCAACGTGATCGAGCACCTGCCCGGAGCCGAACGCGTCGAGATGGAGCGAAGCGAAGAGCGTTCATTCTGTTGCGGCGCGGGCGGCGGCCGGATGTTTATGGAAGAGACGATCGGCACGCAGATCAACACCGAGCGCTCACGCGAGGCGATCGCGACCGGCGCCGATACGATTGCAGTCGGCTGCCCGTTCTGCATGACGATGATGAGCGATGGCGTAAAAAACAACGGAGCCGAGGAGTCGGTCAAGGTCAAAGACATCGCTGAACTGGTCGCCGAGGCGCTCGTCAAAAAAGAGCCTGCGACCGCGCAGACCGAAGCCACCCCGACCGAACAATGAGGGATGGTAAGATCGAGACTGCACGGGCCGATCAAGATTCCATCCGACTTGAGACCCCGGCGCGAATTCGGGTATGCGGACCGGCGCTGCAGACGCCCGCGAAACCCAGCCGCAATGATGCCGCCGGGCCGGACATGACGACAACCCATGCAAACTGAAAACAGTGAGACCGAACGGACGCTTGAGATCGTCCCAGCGGGAGATGCCCCGGAAGCGTGGTCGCCGCCACAGGTCGAACCGATCGACCACACGTTCGAGGGCGAAGATGGTGTGGTTCTGCATTATCTCGAATGGCCCGGCCCCGCCGACGCGCCCGTCTTACTGATGGTTCATGGCCGGCGGGCCCACGCGCACTGGTTCGATCCGGTCGTCGAACCGCTTCGTGGTCGTTACAGGTGCATGGCCCTGGATCTGCGCGGCCACGGCGATAGCGGCGCGGCCGGCGGCGGGACGTTCGCTCTGTACACGGCAGATTTCGCCCGCTGGATGGATCTGTTTGAGGGCCAGCGCGTGGGCATCCTGGCCCATTCGATGGCCGGAAGGATTGCGCTGCTCTGTCATACGCGGCATGGCGTGAGGCCGGAGATTCTCGTCCTGGCCGATACCCCGATCCGCAGCTTCCCGCACCATCTGCGGCCCGAAAAGCGTTTTCGCCCCAAGTTTTATCCCGATCTGGAAACGGCTATCAGTCGCTTCCGCGTCATGCCCGGCGGATGCGTCGGCAGCCGCGACCTGCTCGATTACATCGCGCGCAAGTCTCTGAAACAGGTCGAGGACGGATCGTGGACCTGGCGGTTCGACGAGGAAGGAAGCAGCCGACCCTTCGGCGAGGATTTCCCGCAGCTCGAAGACCTCGGAGTTGAGCAGATCAAATGCCCCACACTGGTGATCTATGGCAGCGAATCCGTGCTGTTCAACCGAGACGAGGCGATCATGATGGGAGAACTCCTGGAACGGCCCACACTGGTCGAACTCGAGGACGCGCATCATCACCTCATGTTCGATCGCCCGCTGGCCTTCGGCGATCAGCTGCTGAAATTTTATGAAGCCCATGAATTTGCAGGATAAGACGTGACCCCAAACCCCAAACCCGATAACAAAACTCAGCCCCAGACCCATCCCGCTCCCGTGCAGGCGCCGATCAATCCCGAGCCCTGGACGCAGCCGGACCGAGAGCCCGAATCCGTGTGGTTCACGGCAGAAGACGGCAAACGGATTCATTGCCTGCGCTGGCCGGGAGAGCCCGGTGCGGACGTTGTCTGCCTGGTCCACGGCCGCTCGGCGCACGCGAACTGGTTCGATCCCGTCGCCGCCGGGTTGAGCCCGCGTTACGAGTGCGTCTCGATCGACCTGAGGGGCCATGGCGAGACGCGCGCCGAGGGCAAGGTCACGGCCGAGCGCACGGCCCGGGATATCGGCCAGTTCGTCAAGTCCTTCAGCGCCGGACCCGCAATCCTCGTCGCTCACTCGTTCGCGGGCATCCAGGCGCTGCTGGGCCTGGACCGAGGCTGGATCGATTGCGACCTGTTCGTCATCGCCGATACGGTCGTCCACTGGGATCCGGGCAAGTTTAAGCCGGATACGAATTTCCTCAAACGCCGGACATATGCGACGCTTGATGAAGCCATCGGGCGCTTCCGTTTCCTCCCGCCCGGGAGTTCCGCGCATCCGACGATGACCCGCCATATGGCCGAACAATCTTTGCGCCGGCTTGAGGATGGATCGTGGACATGGAAGTTCGACCTAGAGGCGATGACCATGCCCGAAGACCTTCACCTCCTGGACGGCCACAAGTTGAACCTTGAGGGCATCGGAGCGCCGACGCTCGTCATCCACGGCGAGCACAGCCTGGCCGTAAACGCGGAGGAAGCAGCGCGCATCGCCGGTCGAATCCCCGGGGCCCGCAGTGTCACAATCCCCGAAGCCTATCACCACTTGATGTTCGATCGTCCCCGGCAATTCAACGAGGCGCTGATCGACTTTTTCAAATCTAATGGACACTGATAGTCTATCGGTCGACCATTGGTTTTGAGATGAACACTCCTGAAAAAAGTCCATGGAATGATTTCGAAACCGAAGGCAAGGCTCATCCGGAGCAAGCCCTCAAGAAGGGCGGATTGGGCACGTTTTTCATGCTGATCGCGCTGTTTGGCGCTGGGGGAGCTATTGCCGGTCTCCTCTTCGCATACATGAGCTATGATGTTGACTTGGAGGACAAAGTTTACTTATTTGGGTTTAAGGTCGTGCCAATAGTGGGCGCCCTGATCGGCGTCGGAGCGGCCATCTATTACTGGTTTACCAGCATCAAGAAATCGTGATGATACGCGCCCGCGATGTCGAAAAGTATCCGTATGGGGGTATTCGGCAACAGATCATCGCTCGGGCGTAAACTTGTGCAGGCAGGGGCCATCAACTCCGAGCAGCTCGATCAGGCTCGCCACGCGGCCGGCAGTTTTGGCGGGTTGATCGGCTCGCATCTGGTTCGCCTCGGATTTATCGATGAAGACCGATTGGTCGAATATTTGGCAGAACTCTACGACCTGCCGGTCGTCGGCCCCGAAGCCCTCATTCTTGACCATCTGACGATGGCGCTCGTTCCACCGGAGCTGCTCGAAGACAATTCGATATTCCCCACGCGCAAGACGGGCCGAACGCTCTCGCTGGCTGTCGCCGATCCAAGCGATCAGGCGCTCGTCAAGCGGGTCGAGAAGGCTACCGGACTCAAGGTGCGTCCGGTGATCGCCGCGCCTTCGGCCATCGCTCAGGCCAATGTCCATCGCGAGACTCTCGCCTACCTTCAAAGCCAGGGCGGCGGGGAGACCAACGCCTTCGTCTCGCTTTTCGCGACGATGCGCGATTACGAGTTCCGACGCATCATTGCCAAAGGCGGGTTCGGGACGGTGTTCGAATTCCACCAGAGTTCTTTAGACCGGCCCGTGGCGATCAAGGTTCTCGCGGCCGAATGGAACCCCGTCGAGGAGGTCGCCGCACGATTCACCCAGGAGGGCCGCATCATCGCGGGCCTGGATCATCCCAATATCGTCAAAGTTTACGAGCAGGGCGAGCACACAGGATTTCGCTACATCATCATGGAGTTCTTCGAGGGTACGCCGCTCGAAGAGGCCATGCGCGGCCGGAACCTGATCCAGAAGCTGACGTGCCTTCGCGGCGCGTCTTCCGCGCTCGGTTACGCGCACTCGTGCGGGATCATTCATCGGGATGTCAAACCGTCCAATATTCTCGTCAATGAGCAGGGGCAGGTCAAACTGTTGGACTTCGGGATCGCGCGCGACGAGGGCACGGCCGACGCGGATAAGTTGACGCAGGCTCAACTTGTGCTCGGCACGCCGCAGTATATGGCGCCCGAGCTACACCACGGGGCGAACCGCGCCTCCCCCGCCTCGGACATCTACGCCTTCGGCGTGATGGCATACGAGGTCATCACCGAGAAGAAGTGCCGCACAGGCGAGCTGGTTCATCCATGCATGATCGAGCCGAAATTGCCCCGGACGTTCGGGGACATGACACTGCGGTGCTTGAATTCGGATCCCTCAAAGAGGCCACCGACGTTCTCTGTCGTGAGCCAGGTCGTTCAAAGATCGCTCGATCTGCTTCTGATCGGCGGCGGGGGCGCTTCAAGCACCCCGAGCCCCAGAGGCACCGGGGTGCAGAAGGCAAAGAAAGGGAGAAGCCCGGGCGGACCGAAGACGCCGGTGTCCGGGGCGATCGATTCGAAATACGATTTCGTCGAGTCTCTGCGTGAGGATGACGCCACGCGCACCATGGTCGCCCACCACAAAGATCTGGGACGCAAGGTCGTCATCAAGCTGGTCAAGAAACGGATGCTCCCCGAGCGACTCGCCGCCATCATGGCCGCCCAGAGCGACGCGATCGGAGAGATCTACGGAGCGGGAGACCGCCAGGGAACCGTCGTTCTTATTCGCGAGCACTTCGAAGGCGGATCGCTCGCCGAGAAAATGTCCGAACCCATGGCGACCGCGCAGATCGTTCAGGTTCTCTATGGCGTGGTCGCCGGACTGCGCGAGGCCAAGCGCCATAATCTGGCGCATCGCCATCTGCATCCCGGCAACGTGCTCTTCACGGCAAGCAATGTCGTCAAGGTGGTTGACTTCGGGTTGCTAACGAATACAAACGGCGATTACGACCACTATCGCGAGACCAGTCGCGCCCGGGGAACGATGTATGGAGATCGGTTCGCGCTGGGGGCGATGGCCTTCGAAATGATCGCGGCGACCCGTTTCGATCCTCGACGGCCTCTCGAAGAAACTTACGCGAAGCTGACATCTGTCAGATCAATCCACCCATTATTGAAATATTTTCTCGGGCGATTGTTGCAGGTCAAACGCGGGCAATCGGCATACGGCGATTACGAAGACATGCTTCAAGACCTGGCGCGGATCAGAAACCGTTTTCAATCAGAGGCCGCCGAGGCTGAGCCAACCACCGCAATGAGGGCGCCGGGCGGCGGCGAGCGGACGCTCATCGGCCGAGCGCTGAGCAAACTGGCCAACCTGACGACGATCGCCCGGTCTTGATCGACATAAAGAAGATAACCGGGCCCGAACATGAAGTTCGGACCCGGCAAGTAAATTCAAGTTCTTTTGTCGGTTTTGACGCCGCGACTAACCGACATCGCTCTTGTCCATCACGCGCTTCATTTCTTCAGGCTTGATGGCATTGTGAAGGGCCACTTCCTTCGTAATACGGCGGGCTTTATAGAGCTCGAAAACGGCCCGATCCATGGTCTGCATGCCGAGCCGGCCCGAGGCCTCCATCGTCGTGTGGACCTGGTGGGTCTGAGCTTCACGAATCTGATTCCGGATGGCGTCGGTCGCGATCATCATCTCCAGCGCGACGGCACGCCCGCCGCCGATCGTCGGCAGAAGCTTCTGGCATAGGATGCCTTCGATGATGCCGGCGAGCTGGATACGAACCTGCTCCTGCTGATGGGCGGGAAAGACATCGATGATACGATCGACGGTCTGAACGACATCATTGGTATGCAACGTGGAGAAAACAAGATGGCCGGTCTCAGCCGCCGTGATGGCCGCGCTCATCGTCTCCAGATCGCGCATTTCGCCGATCAGAATGACATCGGGATCCTGACGTAACGCGTACTTGAGCGAATCGGAAAAAGAGAAAGTATCCATCTCCAATTCGCGCTGCTCGACCAGAGCCATCTTGTGACTGTGAATGTATTCGATCGGATCCTCGACCGTGATGATATGGCAGGCGCGTTCTGCGTTGATCAGATCGACGCAGGCCGCCAGCGTCGTGGACTTGCCCGAACCGGTGGGGCCGGTCACGAGGACAAAGCCATGAGGCCGACGGCACAAGTATTCAAGGACCTTGGGCGGGAGACGAAGCTCTTTGAAGGTGCGGATTTTGGATTCAATAATACGAAATGCCGCCGCGACCGTATTGCGCTGGAGGTGAACGTTGACGCGAAAACGATACAGGTTCGCAACCGCAAGCGAGAAATCGAGATCCTTTTTGTCCTCGAACATCTGCTTCTGATGATCGTTGAGAACGCCATAGATCAGCCGGCGGGTCTCCTGTCCCGTAAGGACTGGGCCATCGATATCGACCAATACGCCGTCGATACGCAAGACGGCAGGCCGACCGACAACCAGATGAAGGTCCGAAGCATCGTTATCGACCGACAACTTCAGCAAGTCGGTCATCTGGTATTTATCCGATCCCAAAGGGATCTTCTTGCCTCCGCCCGGTCCGTCCGAGGTGGGGAAAGCGTCCATCATGCTGACAACTTGACCTGCCATTCGAGTATCGCTCCTGTCTCAAGAAATACGAATCGAGCCTCCGCGACGGCGCAGGCTCCCCAGTTCTTATCGCCCTCGGCACCCGGCGTCATAAGGGAAATAAGGAAAAAGGAAAAGGGTAAAAGGAAAAAGTGGGCCCTTGGGCCGGGACGGTTTTGGCGCTCTGAATCTGCGAGATCTGCGCAATCTGCGGATTGATCCTCTCTCCACGCCGCCCAGACTTAACCCAAGCCAAATCAGCAGATAAAGTTCAGAGCCTGGGGGACGATCTCAAAGGTTGCCGGAAGGCGGCCCGGAGTTTCGCCGTCCAGGTCGATCAGGACATCACCGACGCCCGGCTCGGCCGTCGCGATGAGCCTGCGACCGCGCACGAACGTCACTTTTTCGCTCTCCATGTGCTCGCCCGTATAGATTTTCCCCGAATCCTTGATCTGCTCGCCCAGGGTCAGATCGGCCATGATGACAATGTCGAACAGACCGTCATCGGGGATCGCTTCAGGCGCGACCATCATCCCTCCGCCGAAAAATCGCCCGTTGCAGACCGCCGCCGTGCTGACGTTGAAAACCTGATCCAGCGAATCATCGACGCGAATCCGCACGGCCTGATTGCGGTACCGAACCAGCGCCTTGAAGATGCCCCACTGGAAGGCAAATTTGCCGGGCAAAATCTTCTTGGCGATCGTCAGGGCGTTGACCGCGATATCAGCGGCGCCGCTCAGGCCGAAGCTCCCGATATTATCGAAGTATCGAATCACCTCGTCTCCGGCCAGCGCCTGGCAGGTCATCCGGCCGATATCGATCCTCCGAATTTGGCCCTTGGCCAGGCGATCGATCTGGCCCTCAAGATCATCCGGAAGATCGAAAGTTCGGCGGAAATCGCCGCCGGTCGCGCTGACGAGCAGGCCGAGCGACGCATCGGGGTTGATCGCCCGATCGTTCTCCATGAAGCCGTTGACGACTTCGTTCATCGTACCGTCGCCGCCGACGGCGATGATCCGTTCCGCCCCTCGCTTCAAGGCCTCGCGTGTCAGGCGGATCGCATCGAGCGGCGACTCGGTGAATGACGTCTCGACCTCGCCCAGCGCGTCACGCAGCTTGCCTTCGATGGCCGGCCAGTTCGCGCGGGTCCGGCCGCCCGAGGAGTTTGGATTGACGACGGTATGAGTTAAGACGGAGGACATTCACACCTCTTCGGAGCCGGCGCGGGCAAGTTCACCGGCGGGACTGAATCGAATCATGACCCGGTCGATCTCGCGCCGGCGTCGCTCGGCGTCCCAGCCCAGCTCCTGGGCCATAAGATCGGCCGCGGCTTCGATGGCGGCCGGGCCCGGATCGCCAAGCGTGGCGAGCCCAGTCCGGCGAAACAAGACATCTTCCAGCGTCACTGCCATCTCTGATCGGGCGGCGAGGATAATCTGCGCGCCGATGTCATTGAAACTTTCGCTCATTGGCTTTGCAAGACGCGAGTCCCCGGCGGCGAGGCTTGTCACGTCTCCGATCCGAGAGCCGTAATTGCGGGCAAGGTTACGGACGACTGACTCGGGAAGCTCGGCATGACGGGAGACGGCCTCGCGCTCGAACACCGCGAAGCGGCCGACGTCACCCGCATAAGTCGGCGTCGTCTCCGTCACGCAGCGCGCGGGTTCGGCTTTCAGCCCGCCCCCGGCTTTCAGCTTTTGAACGGCGAGATTCACGATCTGCTCGGCGAGGTGGCGCGAGGTCGTCCACTTGCCCCCGATTGCGGAGATCATGCCCTCGACACCTTCTTCGCGGCCGTGGTCGAAGATTTCCGCCGCTCGGCTCGCCGTATAGGGGTCCGCATCCTCGGAACCATTGGCGGCATTGCCGCCGGCTGTTGCGCTCCCGGTTTCGACCTGAGTCTCGCGATCCACCAACGGACGCATGCCGCCATAGAAATGCAGGACATCGGAACGGGTCAATTTCGCCGCTGGATAGCCGCGATTGATGACGCCGATGAAATCTTCGATGTCATCCTCGGTCACGGCGAAGTCATCGGGAGCGCCCGAATAAACGGTGTCGGTCGTCCCGAGGATCGAATGGCCGCGCCAGGGGAGGATGAAAAAGTGCCCGCCCTCGGGCGTGGGCAACGACACGGCGTGGCCACGCGTCATATTGCGCGTCAGGAGGTGGATGCCCTTGGATCGGATCAGGCGGCGCGCTCCCCTGCCCCCGCGAGCCACGCCCATCAACAGATCGGCCCAGGGGCCGGCGGCGTTCAGCGTCACGCGCGCATGAATCTCATATTCCTTCGAACTATCCGAGCCATCCTCAACATCCGCGACTCGGACGCCCTCAATGCGCGCGGCGCTTTCGTTCGCTTCGCCACTACGCTCAGCGCGTATGAAGCTGCGCACTTCGGCGTAATTGGCAACGGCGGCTCCGCGCGCGACCGCGCCCATAATGGCTTCGAGCGCGAGGCGTTCGGGCGAATACATCTGGCAATCGCCAAACGCCATGGCGCCGGTCATCGATGTCGGCTCAAGGCCGGGCTCAAGGGCGATGGCCTCGGCTCGGGTGAGGCGGCGATGCCGCGCGATATGCTGATCCGGATCGTCGAGCCGGTTGCGATCCCACGCGAGCAGGTCATACAACGTCAGCCCGACGCCGAGCGCGGCCCGGCCTTTCATCCCAGCGCCGAACGTCGGGACGATAAACTCGAGCGGATAAACCATATGCGGAGCGTTGCGCTCCCAGAGTCGGCGCTCGCGAAGCGATTCGCGCACGAGGCCGAGCTCGAAATTGCGCAAGTAGCGGAGGCCGCCGTGGATCAATTTTGAAGACGCCGCCGAAGTCGCGTGTGCGAAATCACACTTCTCGACCAACGCGACCGAGAGCCCGCGCAGCGAGGCGTCCCACGCCACGCACGCGCCGGTGATCCCGCCGCCGATGATTAGCAGATCGTAAGGCTCTCGCGTCATCGCGAGAAGGTCGCGTTTCATGATTGGGATACGCCCGCCCCCTGGCGCAAGAACACTTTATCCGGCGGGTCCGCGCGAAAGTCAATCTCGGCCGAAAAACGAAAGAAACGCCCCCACCAGCGCGATCAGAAGGCCGGGGATAAACGTCAGGAACCCGACCATGACGCCCCAGAATCCGGCCTGCGCCAGCCGTTCGCCGGTCGCGCCGATCAGGTGCGCAATGGCGACCTCCACGGCCATCACCCCGAAGGGCAGGACCATCAGACCCACACCGATGAGAATCAGGAGTTTTCCCATGCGCTGAGCTTAGGCCGGAGGCCCTCGCCCGGCAACCCCGCACTTAGGCCGGGCGACGAAGCTCGGGCCAGAGCGTCCCTCAGCGTGTCCGTGCCGCATCGCCAAACCAATTATTTGCTCACCATCGGCCCGCGAGAGTGATACAAGTGTCGAGTTCATCCAAATGATCCCGGGGAAATGATCACGGGCGTTGAATCCAGCGGAGCGGCTCCACGCCCGGCGTCTCAATCCGGCCCACAAGAAAAGGAATCCAAAGATGGCTGACGTCGAAGTTATTCGCGATGGAAGTATAACGACCCTGGTGGCCAATCGCCCCAAGGCGCGCAATGCGCTGAGCCTTGAGATGCGCGCGATGCTGTGCGATGCGCTGCACGACGCCGAAGCCGATGATTCGGTCCGTTGCGTCGTCATCAAGGGCGCGGGCGATCACTTCATGGCCGGCGGCGACGTCAAGGGCATGGGCGAAGCCATGAGCAAAACGCCCGAGGAAATTCACAAGCAGTTCCTGCTAAGAATTCACGACCTCCATCCGATCATGTTCGCCATGCGGCGGATGCCCAAACCTGTAATTGCGAGCGTGCAGGGGGCGGCGGCCGGAGCAGGCGTCAGCGTCGCGCTGGCATGCGACCTTGTCATCGCCGATGAGGATGCGTTCTTCACGCTCGCCTACTGCAAGATCGGCACCAGCCCGGATGGCTCTTCGACGTTTCACCTGCCGCGCACCGTCGGGATCAAGAAATCCATGGAGATCGCCCTGCTCGGCGATCGGTTCACGGCCGCCGAAGCCGAGCGGATCGGGATGATCAATTTTGTCGCTTCGCGCGGGACGCTCGAAGCCGAGACCGCCAAACTCGCCACGCGCCTTGCCAATGGCCCCACGCACGTCTACGGCAATACGAAACGCTTGCTCTACGAATCCAACGAGCGCCAGTTCGAGACGCAGCTTCAGGCCGAGGCCGAGGCGTTTGCCGATTCCGCCTCGCGCGCGGACTTCCGCGAGGGCGTGATGGCATTCATTGAAAAACGTGAAGCCGTGTTCACCGGGAAATAGAACACGCCGAACGCGGCTCAACATTCAAGGAGCTGATTCAACACGATTTATGGCAAGCGAACGAAATTCATGATCTGTCAGGGCGCGCTCGTAAAGCCCGGTCCGATCAGTCGATGGAACTGAGAGGGGAGCTTCCCCGATTGCGGTCATGCCGTGGGTAACTTATTGGCCATTGACACTGAGGGGCGGATCGCTATATGCACGATTTGGTGGATGGAACAACAAATGGTTTTTGTTGATGTGGTAGGGTCGTGCCCACGCGTGGCGGCGATCGGGCGATAGGCTCCCGGGCATCCGGCCCCTCCAAATCGATCACGCCCCGGAACCTGCGAAACAGGTTCCAACCAGGTAGAGTATTACGATCAGGAGATACCTCAAATGAATAGTCACGTTCAATTCCCCGAGACGCGCGTCGGGAAGCCTCGTTTGGGCAATATTTGGACCAGGCCCAGCCGCATCCTTGCGTATGCGGGCTTTGTTCCGAGCCTCTTGATGTTCATGGGGCTCACTCGTGGAAGCCTGGGTCAAACGGCGGACTTCGACGCCGATGTCGTCATCAGCGGGACGGGAAACCCCGGTGTGGCGGCGTTGGATATCTCCGGCGGTGATATGCATCTGGATGACGGCGTCCTCACCGATCAAGGCCCT
>JAJFLK010000501.1 GCA_021772735.1 Candidatus Sumerlaeota bacterium
CCCGAACCTTCTCCTGTTCCGACAAAGTGGATCGGCTTGCCGGTGACGGCTCGGATCGAAAGCGCCGCGCCTCCGCGCGCATCACCGTCGATCTTTGTCAGGCAGACGCCATCAATGCCGATCCCCTCATTAAACGCGGACGCTGAGTTCACCGCGTCCTGGCCCGTCATCGCGTCGGCGACGAGGAACGTGTACTTGGGCCGGGTCGCCGTCTTGAGCTGCTCGAGCTCATCCATTTTGACTTCGTCGATGTGAAGCCGGCCGGCCGTATCGATGATGATGAGATCTCGGCCTTCTTCGCGCGCCTTTTCCAGCGCTCGCTTGCCGATCTCCGGCACGGCGACGTCCTTGCCAAGATCGAACACGGCGGCGTCGACGCTTTTGCCGACGATATGCAACTGCTCGATCGCCGCAGGGCGATAGATGTCGCACGCGACCAGAAGCGGCTTGAAGCCCTGCTTCGCGCCGAGCCGAGCCAGCTTGCCCGCGAAGGTGGTTTTGCCCGCGCCCTGCAGGCCCAGCAGCATGACGACGACCGGGGCGCCAGCACCACGCTCAAGCGCGAACTCGGCCGTCGTGCCCCCCATCATCTCGACAAGTTCATCATGGACGATCTTGACGATCTGCTGTGCGGGACGAACCGACTTGAGCGTTTCCTGCCCGATGGCCTTTTCGGTGACGGCTTTTGTGAAATCCTTGACGACCTTGAAATTCACGTCCGCATCCAGAAGCGCGACGCGAACCTCGCGCAGCGCCTCCCGGATGTTGTCCTCCGATAGGCGCGCCTCTCCCCGAAGGGACTTGAACACGGATTCGAACTTGTCGGTCAGGGAATCAAACATGATTGCGTTTCAACGGCGGGCGGTTCATGGCCGCGCCTTATGTCTTGTTCAATGTTGCCTTTGCTGGAGCGGGTGAAATCTGAGGCGCGCGGGATTCGAAACCGGCAAGCTCTGCAAGGTCGGCCGCGAGGGCTTCCAGCCTTCGGGGCAAAGCCGGACGCAACCCCGTCGCGGCGGGACCGGAGAGCTCTTTCGCGAGATCGCGCAGCTCGGCCGCGCAGTGGCGCAGCTTGGAGCCATGCGTTCCATTGCGAACCTCGGGTTCGGCTTCCTTCGCATTCGAAGAATTCGATTCGACCCGGCCGTGGCGGCTTTGCACTAATTGCAGAACGTCCTCGTAATGTTCGAGTGCGGATTCACCATGTTTCACGGAATCAAAGATCGCCTGACGCGAGACAGCGAATTGCGCAGCGATCTCGCCGAACGAAAGATCCTCTTCAAAATACTTGCCGAGGAACTCGCGCTGCTTATCGGTCAGCAGCTCTCCATAGGCGTCCAGAAGCAAGCTCATGCGATACCGCTTCTCAGCGGTTACGAATTGTGAAGCCATCTTATTGCCCAAGCCCTGACCGGAGCCGCTCGTGCCCGGCCGGATCAATCTCGCATGTCAAAGAAAGTTGCTTTACACGCGTGAGCAGACACTACAGGCCTCGGGCGCCGGGCGTCAAGGACCAATCCCGACCGGAGCAAGAGACGGCGCGGAGCGAGGACAATAATGAATCTGTGTGATGGGGGGACAATATGCGGCGGTGGCCCGGGCCGCCTCTAGCGCTCGAATACAAGCACGGGCCGATCCTCAGAGAGCTCGGGCCAGGAATCTTCCGCAAGCCTGAACAGCGCAACCAGCTCGGTCTTCTCGCCCGGGAGCAGATTGAACAGCAGGCGGTCGGAGAGCGAATACGTAAGATAGAGGCCTCGGCCGTTCTCGTCCATGAGCCCCTCGACTTTGAACTGCCGTTCAAACTTCGCCAGCACAGTATCGCGGTCGAGCCCGCCCTGATTATCGCTGACGCAAAGGGCGATCGTCTTCGAATCTGCCGCGTAGGAGACCTGGACGTCTTCGTCATCGTCAATGGATTCGAACGTGGCGATTTTATATTTCTCCCCGCCTTCGGAATCGCGGAATGCGTGAAAGATGGCGTTGTTGAGCGTTTCTTCCAGGATCAATCTCATGTCGAACTCGAATGACTCATCGGACTTGAAATCGCCAAAGAACTTGAGAATCGATTCGACCGCCTGGGCCTTGTCCGCCTTGGAACGGATCGGAAGGGAATGAATCACCGTGCCGGGTTCCAAGTGCGCTTCGAGTCCGAACGGCGGTCCGCCAGCCTCGATCCACTCGATCAACTGGCTGATCTCAGAGGGGTGACTCAGCGCGTCTGCGCCGAGCACCTGTCCGCAGGCGAGTCTGCGTGCCGTGGTCACCGATTCGCCGATGGTCTGTTCGGTTCCCAGGACGGCAACCGACGGATTGCTCGATAAACGCCGCAAGCCCCCGAGCAGCTCCAAGTCGCTTTCTTTAATGAAGGTGCCGTCGAGCATGATCACGGGCCGGTTCTGGCCGTCCAGGCTCTCGATCAGTTCCGGCAGGTTGTCCACAACGCGGGCGTCCGATGCGTCCGTGATTGCGCGCGCCATATCGCAATCAGGGTCCGCCAGGACCAGCACCAGACGATTGAGAATTTGATCAGCCGATTCCAACCCTATGCCTCCGCGTCGTCGTATTCTCTTGCGCGCATTCTGGACATCGGTCCGGCGACCAGGACCGAGACCTCGAAAAGAAGCAGGAGCGGCGCCAGCGCCATCAACATGGAGAACGGATCGGCCGGCGTGATGAGCATGGAAACCACCGCCAGGCCGACATAAATGTGGCGTCGGTAATGCCGGAGGAAGGCCGGCGTGACGATCCCGATCCGCGCCAGGAGCGCAATCACCAGGGGCAGCTCGAAAATGAAGCCGAATGCGATCATCAGATTTGTCATCACCTTAAGATAGTCTTGCACCGTATAGAGCGTTTCGATCCCCGAGACAACGTATTGCTGCATCACCTGAATAATCAGAAAGAACATCCAATACGCGAATGCGGCCCCGATGGGAAACAGCACAATCGCCGCCGCCAGGAGCGGCCGCACCACGCTCTTTTCCTTAACGGTCAGTCCCGGGGCGACGAAAAGCCAAATTTGCCAGACCCACACAACCAGCGAGATGAGGATGCCCATGACGATGGCCACCTTGAGCTGCATCATCAGGGGATCAAGCGGGCGGTGATAGATCATCCCGCCGCGTTTTCGCCGGCCCTGTCCTATGATATCCACGGTCCGCGTCGTCGGGTCGTTCTGGGTCGGGAGCAGCTCCAACACCAGATGATCGATCTGATCGAGCTCGCGCAGATTTTCAGGCCCTGCGAGACTGACGGATCCATCGTCCCCAACGACGAGCGACACTTGATCCGATTCTTCGATTTCGGCGGGCTCGGCGGAGGCCGCAGCCATGATCGTGACCGGCCGGATAAGGAACTCCAGCACCGGCGCGGCGAAGAACATCGATCCGAGAGTCGTCAGGACCAGGGCGCTGACCGACCAGATAAGCCGAGTCCTTAGCTCATCGAGGTGCCCAAGAAGCGTGAGTTCCTTCATCGAATTTCTTGATTTGGGTTTGTCTGGGCCCATGAGATTATCGCCGGTCTGCCGCCGCCGGCGCCTGAGTCAGGCTCTCGACCGCACGGCCACCGTACACGAGCGGCGCCCCGCCTCGCACGCTTTGGTCGTCATGGTGTGGATTGATCGCCACCGCCCGCACTTGGGAAGCTGAATAAGTTACTGGACCTTGTCGTGTGTGGCGGCGGGCGCAGAATCGCCGCTCTGCATCGCGGAGGGATCGTCGTCGAGTGCGTCGGCCTTGTCCATCGCCTCATCTAATTCCTGGCCGACTCCCGATATGCCTGATTTAAAATCACGAATCGCGCTGCCCATCGAACGCGCCAGGCGCGGCAGGTTTTTCGGGCCGAAAACGAGCAATACGATCCCGAAAATAAGGATGACTTCCCAATGTCCAACGCCGGAAAACATTTTGTTTCTTGCCCTTTTCCGCGCCGCACGCGACGGCGCATTCGCTGAGGGTTGGACTGTCTTGACTGCCGGACGGCTCCCGAACCGAGCCGTCGCTACATCCCCGGCTCCGGGCCGAGCCCGTGCGAACCAGACCTCCTCAACGGCGCCCGGATGACCCGGGCCCATACGACTCAACTATAAGACCTTACCGAAAGCGGAGTCAAACCCCATCGTTGGGTTACGTTCTTCGGGCCCAGACCCCGGGCCGCCTCTCGCCGGAGGAAAAATAGGTCCCGCATGACGATCTGGAGCGGCTCGCCCGCACCGCAAGTCGATCTGGTGGGGGATACGCACGCCCAGCAAGACAAACGGTGCAGATATACTTGCTCCGCAAGACGCCCGGAAAACTATAGATACGCCCGGCAATGCGAGTTGACCGATTGCCCGAGGCTGGGCCAGACTTGTCGCCGGCACGCGCCCGTAGCTCAACTGGATAGAGCACCGGCCTTCTAAGCCGGGGGTTGCAGGTTCGAGTCCTGCCGGGCGCGCCATCTCTCTTCTCCTGCTTGGACTGAGCACGCTTGGTTCCTGCGAAGTATCAGATGAACGCGGACACTAACGTATCTTCAGATTTCCCCGCCCGACCCGGCGGCGTCGGCACGAAGTTGTTGGTGACGAGGCACGAGTTGCGGTCCGAGGGATCAAGCTGGCGAGGAGCCGCCCGCACAAAAAAGGCTGACTTGTGGCGATATTTCCGGCATGAATGGCCTTTATGGCTAATTCACGATCAGCCTCGCAAGTGGACCCTTCGGCTTTAGATGCTCTTTTAGGTTTCTTCGCAGGAAGTGAACGGGTTACGGGATTCGATCAGGAATTCTGCGAGGCCCTAAAGCAGTTGATCGGGGCGGACCTCGTCTCGATTTTCGAAATTCGGCGCGAAAGCGAGGATCTCGTTTTCCGCTATTCGATGGACATCCCAGCGGATCGATTCCCCGAGTTTCGATTCCGGATCGGCGAAGGGATATGCGGAGCGGCCGCTATGAGCGGTCGAGCCTTTATCGTCCACGATGCTCAGTCCACGCCACAACACTCCGCATTGGTCGATGAGGCGTCTGGTCAGAAGACCCGATCGCTGCTTGCAGCCCCGATACTGAATCGGGGCGAGTGCACCGGAGTCATAGAGTTTCTGTCTTCGCGCACAGGGTTTTTCGGGCCAGCTG
>JAJFLK010000502.1 GCA_021772735.1 Candidatus Sumerlaeota bacterium
CGCACGCCTCCTGCGCGATGCTCCCATGAGAAAAGCCATGGGCGAACGCGCCCGGCAGTTCGCCCGCGAGTTCGCGCCCGCGCGGACAGCCGAGAAATTTCTGCGCGATTGCGGCTTCGCGACAACATCAGAGTCCGAGAAGCCTGACCGAGATCTGCCATGAACCTGATCGTCCTTCCATTCCACGATCGGAAAAAGGTCGAGACCGAAGGCCCTCGCTCGCGAGACAGCCACCTGCTCGCCCACTTCGAGCAGTCACCCCGCGTCGACAAAATACTCCTGGTCGATCGGCCCATATCCATTCCCGAGCGTCTCATCTTCAGACGCCCGCTGCGATGCCGCTCCGGGCGCGAGCTCGCGCGCGAGGGTGGGTCCATCCTTAGCCAAATTTCTGAGAAACTTTTCGTCGTCGATTTCGCGGTGCCCGATCTCATCGATCCGCTGCGCTTGCGCCGCGATTGGTGGGACGTGGCGCTGCGGCGCGAGAGCGTCCTCGAAGGCATCCGCTGGGCCACCGCCGAAGTCGGGATCGATCCCGCCTCCACCGCGCTGCTTAGTTTCAGTCCGCTTGCGACAGGCCCGTTCGGCAAACTCGGCGAAGCCGTCCGGGCTTTCGATGCGGTCGATAACTGGCTCGATCATCCGGTCTTCCGCGACGGCCGGGGATGGATCAGGCGAGGTTATGAACGCGCCATCGCCGACGCGGACGTCCTGACCTGCAATTCGGCTAGCACCGCCGAGTTTATGAGCGGCCTCGGCCGGGAGCCACATCTGATCCGTAATGGCGTGGACATCGGAGTCTGGGATCCCGCCCGATGGCAGTCCGAACCGCCCCCGCCGGACCTCGCCGAATTGCCCCGGCCCTGGATCGGATACAGCGGCCGCCTCGCGAGCCGCACCGATGTCGCGCTGATCGACGATCTCTCCCGGAGTCGCCCCGATTGGTCGTTTGTCCTTATCGGCCCGGTTATGGACAAGGCCTGGCATCGCCCGCTGGCGCGCCGCGCCAACGTCCACTTCCTTTGCGATAAGCACTACGACGCCCTCCCCGGCTACGTCGCACACTTTGACGTCGGCTGCATCTTCCACCGGCCCGAGGCCGTCCGCGCCATGGACCCGACGAAACTCTACGAATACCTCGCGCTCGGCCTTCCAGTCGCCTCAGCTCGGGTCGCCGGTGTGGATTCATTCGCGGATCACGTTGCCATCTGCGATTCGGGCGAGCAGTTCGAGACCGCTATCGCGGAGATGCTGAAGAAACGCGACGCCGACCCGCAGGCGTTCGCCGCGAATCGAGACGCGGTCGTCCAAAGCGAATTCACCTGGGAACATCGCGCGGGTCAGTTGCTCGATGAGATTGAAAAAGCGTTTGCGGCGAAGGACGAATCTCCGCGTCAATAGCGCCCCGGTTTCACCGCAGCAACCCAAGCGCCAGAATCAATTTCCAGCGCAGTTTCAATAGTGCCGGTAACGCCCCGCCCAACCCGACACGCACGATCGCCAGGATCACGCGCGCCTTGCGATCGGCCGGATCGAGCATCCGGACCCGCACGAGATAATCGCGCGCCAGATTCCGCTGTCCGGTGCGGATCGCACGCATCGCCAGCTTATAAAGAACGGCGGCCTCGGCTCGCGGCGCGGCGTCGAATTCAGCTCGGTGCAGCTCGATGAAAAGCCGCTCGCTCTCGGCGTCGATATCGAAAGTCACGCGTTCGCCCTCAGCCTCGTTCTCCGCGTGGACGATCGTCAGCGCCTCGGGCACGAACCCGATCGGCCCGGTCTTCGCCATTTCGAGCGCGAAGTGCCAATCGTCGACGCCTTTCAATCGCGGATCAAACGGGCAACGCCGCATCGCCTCGGCCCGGCCCATCATCGCCGAAGTTCCCAGCCCCCGCCGCACGATCAGCGCGTTGGTGAATCCCGCGCCCTGCCGTTCTGCGGCGCCCAGCGGCTCGCGGGGCACCGTAGGCCGCACGCGATCCGATAACGCGTACTGCATCCGGCTGTAGACGAGCGGGCACTCGGGGTTGACCCGCAGGAATTGCACCCGACGCTCGATGGATTCCGGTTCGAGCTCATCGTCCGAATCGAGAAACGCGATAAACTCACCGCGCGCCTCGGCCATGCCTCGGTTCCTCGCCTCGCCCGGACCGCTGTTTTTCTCAAGGCGTAGGACGCGAATGCGGGTCTCGCCCAGTTGATCGGCCAATCTCTCCACGGCCTCGGCCGTCCCATCGCCCGAGTAATCATCGACGACAATGACGTCAAGCTCCGCATAAGTCTGCGCCAACACGCCGCGAACCGCACGCACCGTGGTCTCGGGCCGCCGAAACGTCGGGATGACCACGCTGACCTGCGGCCGGCCGGGCTTTTCTGCGTCTTCACTCACGTCCAAAACGTATCCTCAAGCGGGCAGAAGAAAAAAGGAAAAAGGGCGGAGCTATACACACTCAAATGCGCAAAGAAGAGAAGTCAACCACGGGGACACGGGGAACACCGGGAAGATTGTGAACTACGAGATTCTCTCCTCTTCAAATCTGCGCATTCTGCGAAATCTGCGGATTCCTCTCTTCGCTCGGCTGAACCATTGGACACTCCCCTGGCGCCGAATTAGAATGACCCGGCCTTGCACCCCGGCGGGTGACGAGCAAATCGACATCGACGCGCGGCCGTCCCGAAAGCCCGAAGGACCGCGACGCGCAATCGGATAAACAAAACCCATGGCCAAGTCTCAAGTCGCCGTTCTGAAAACAAATCCCGAATCCGTCCGCACGGATTACCACCGGCTGCTCAATCTGGCGAACTATCAGGACGTCATCGCCAAGGACGCCGAGACCGGCCTGAAGATCAACATCTCGTGGCATTTCTTTTTCCCCGGCAGCTCGACCACCCCCTGGCAGCTCGATGGCGTCATCGGCGCGATGCTCAAAGACGGCTACGACAAGGATAAGATCCACGGCTGCCACAACCGCACCGTCGTCATCGATGCGCACCTCGGCGAGCGCGAAAACAAGCAGGTCGATGTCACCGACGCCTACGGGCTTGAGAACATTCATCTCTACGAGGGCGAGGAATGGATTCCGATCGGCGAGGCTGTGGGCGACCTGACCAAGAAATTCACCTGCCTGAACGACGTCTTCCCCAAGGGCTTTGCGATCCCGCGCCGTTTTATCGGCGAGAACATCATCCACCTGCCGACGATCAAGACGCACATCTTCACGACGACCACCGGCGCGATGAAGAACGCCTTCGGCGGCCTGCTTAACGAGAAACGTCACTGGACTCACCCGGTCATCCACGAAACGCTCGTCGATCTGCTCATGATCCAGAAGAAGATCCACCGGGGCATCTTTGCCGTGATGGACGGCACGTTCGCCGGAGACGGGCCCGGGCCGCGCTGCATGATCCCGTATGAGAAGAACGTGCTGCTGGCCTCGGCCGATCAGGTCGCGATCGACGCGGTCGCCGCAAAGCTCATGGGCATGGACCCGCTGCGCGATTGCAAATACATCCGCCTGGCGCACGAGGCGGGTCTGGGCTGCGGCGATCCGCGCGAGATCGAGATCACGGGCGATCCCATCGCCGGCAACGAGAACTGGAACTTCAACGGGCCGTTCAAGAAGATGACTTTCGCCAGCCGCATGCAGCACAAGATTTATTGGGGCGGGCTGAAAAAGCCGATGGAATGGTCGCTCAAGACCTGGCTCGCGCCGTGGTCATACGTCGCCAGCGTGATCTATCACGATATTTATTGGTATCCGCGCCACAGCCGAGGCGCGATGAAGACCGCGCTTGAAGGCCGCTGGGGCCGGCTGTTCCAGAACTGGGGCGAGGTCGAATCGACGCCGGAAGGATTCCCGGACGTCGGCGAGAGTTCGCCCACGTTCCATCGCAATATTTCGGCCATGCTCAAACAGGGCGCAAAAGTCCTCGGCATGTGCGTCACCGAAGCGCCCGAATTCAACTCGCCGAGCAAGGCGGCGAAACGGCAGGCGCGGTAAGGATTTAGGCGAATCGAATTAATGCCCTGCGGCCTCTTCGAGTGCGCCGGGCGCCAAGTCGGCGTCGGGGTTTTCGAGGAGTGTCCAGTATTCATTCCGGGCATTGGCCGCGAAGTTGGCGAAGAAGTTCAAGGCCAGAAGACACGGCACCCACCACAGTGCAAGGCGCGCGGCCAGCTCGCCGCCGCCGGTCGTTTTGAAGCCATACATCGCCGAGAAATCGATCCCGGCTTCGAGCGTCAGAACCCAGGCCATCGCCGCGGCCATCGCGACGGCGCACCGGGCGAGCGTCTGATATCGCAGCCACGCCGCAGCCAGCGGTGCGTGCAGATCGGGCGCGGCCTCGGCCAGCGCCGCATGCGCCCGGCCGATTCCATTATGCAGACCGAATCCATCCGACCCGCGCGCGGCCCACGCAACGCGAAACGCCTCGGGATACTTTGAGGCAGGCTGGGAGGCTGACCCCCGCTCGGCCCCCGCGTCGGCGGCTGCGGGAGCACCATCGGGATTGCCCTCGGACCCGCCCCGCCCGCCCGCACCCGGCTCGAAAAAATATTTCTGCGCAATGGTCGGCAGCGTATCGATCACGAAGATTGTCATCAGGGAGAACGCGCCGAGCAGCGCGGCGATCGGCAGGAAGTTCGCAAGACTCAGACTCTGAAGTAGCGCCCGGGCCGGGAGGTTCGGATCGGCGACGAGGGCCGCAACGAGCGCCGCCACAAACAGAACGAAGGCCGTTGCCGTGCCTCGTTGGTTCAAAGATTTCATTTGCTCGCGCTCTCCTCGTCCGATTCGTTTTCGGGCTCCAGAGCCCCGGAGGCTCCAGAGGCGCCGGCTGCCCCGAGCTCGATGGACCCCATCCCGGATGATCCCCATCACGATGATCCCCATCTCGACGGGTCGCTATCCCGATGCCCCGCTATTCCCGGATCTGCCCCTGCCCAAAGGCGATGTATTTCCGTGTCGTCAGATCGACCAACCCCATCGGGCCGCGCGCGTGAAGTTTATCAGTCGAGATGCCGATCTCGCAGCCCAGCCCGAACTCGCCGCCGTCCGAGAAGCGCGTCGAGGCGTTGACAAACACGCACGCCGAATCCACCGCCGCCAGGAACTGCATCGCATGATCGTGCTCGCGGGTCAAGATCGCATCGGTGTGATGACTGCTGTGCGCGTTGATAAACTCGGTCGCGTCGGCAAGCGAGGGCGTCGTGCCGATCGTCATGATCAGATCGAGATATTCGGTGCGCCAATCCTCATCGGTTGCCGGGGAAATCTTCCCGGCATAATTCCCGGCCAGGCGAATCACGTTCGGGTCGGCACGCAGCTCGACGTTGGCCTCGGCCAGCGCGGGAAGCAGCCGGGCCAGCAGCGCCTCGGCGATCCCGTCGTTGATGAGCACGGATTCCAGAGTATTGCAGACGCCGGTGCGCTGCGTTTTGGAATTGACGATAATCTTGACCGCCTCTTCGATTTCAGCCCCCTCATCGACGTAAATAAAGCAATTGCCGTCGAGGTGCTTGATGACCGGGATGCGCGAATTGGCGACGATGGTTTCGATCAGACCTCGCCCGCCACGGGGAATAATCAGGTCGATAAATTCATCGCATTGGAGCATCGCCTGCACGGCCGCGCGGTCGGTCGTCGGGATGAACTGGATGCTGTTCTCGGGCAGGCCCGCCCCGGCGCCGGCGTCGTTCATCAGCCGGGCGATGATGCTGTTCGAGGCGAACGCCTCGCTGCCGCCGCGCAGGATGACGGCGTTGCCGGATTTGATGCACAGGCACCCGGCGTCGGCCGTCACGTTGGGGCGCGATTCATAAATGATCCCAATCACGCCGATCGGCGCGCGCATCTGGCCGATCCGCAAGCCGTTGGGCCGCGTGCGGACGTCGAGGATCTCGCCGACCGGATCGTCGAGTGAGGCGACCTGTTCCAGAGCGGCCGCCATTGATTCGACTCGGCCGCCGCCGAGGTTGAGCCGGTCGAGCATCGCGCCGGTCAGGCCGTTCTTCTCGCCCGCTTCGATGTCGATCCGATTGGATTCGAGGATCTCGGCCTCGGCGTCCCGGAACGCTGCGGCCATTGCGAGCAGTGCGTCGTTCTTGACCGCCGTCGGGCAGATAGACAATGCGCGTGACGCACGGCGTGCGCGGACGGCGATCTCGCGCACTGTGTGCTCGATGTTTTGTTCGGCCACTGGAGCGTCCGTTCCTTTGGTTGCCTGAGTCCCGGCTGTCTGCGTTGTCATAAGAGTCTGCCTCGCTGACCTCCCGACATAACGGAAGTCCTCCAGCATACAGCCCGAGCGGGTCCGG
>JAJFLK010000503.1 GCA_021772735.1 Candidatus Sumerlaeota bacterium
CATCAGCGCGCCGTAAGCGACGTGCGAAAAGATCAGCGCGTGATGATCGTCATAGAACGCGTCGAGTTCGGCCGTCGCATCGGCCGTCGCATCGGCCGCGCAGCCCGGGGCGTGCCAGGGCAAGCCTATTTGCGGGACAAACTGCTCACGCAAGAATTCATTCTCCTCATCCTGCCCACGCAGAGCTTCGGGCCACCGCGCGCCGATCTCGGCGCCCATGCCGAGATACTGATTTCCCGAACCGGGAAAAACGAAACCTGTTTCGCCGAGCGGTCCGTGAGGCTCGGGCGCGTAATAAACGCGAGGCCCCAAGGGCGCTCCGCCATCTAGCAGCTGGGTCGGTTTCGCGTCGATCTCGCGCGCTGCGCTCTCGGCGAGAGCGGCCAGTTCGGCGGCGTCTCGCGCGACAATAGTCAGAGCGAGTCGTGCATCCGCGCCGTCTTCGACTCTCGCCCACCACCGCCTCGCTAGGGCCTCGATGCTCGGCGTATCAGCGTTCGAGTTTGAGGCCTTGGCATCGCGCTCGGCCTTGCCTTCCGCATATCGGCTTGCCCAGTCGGCCAGTTCGTGGGTAAGCGCGGTGATCGCCGCCGCATCCTCTCCGGCGAGGAAGAAAACCGCCTCGGCACGCTCGCCGAGCGGATCACGCCGTTCGGTGACGATGAGCTCGGAAACCTTGCTTGGTGTCGCCCCGGTCACCGCGCCCGATGCCGGTCGGGTTGCTGTCGCATCAGAACCACCACGTTCCAGTTCTATCCGAGGGGCCTGCTCAAGAATCACGTGCGTGACGTTCCCGTCCAGACTTCGGCAATGAACTCCCGCGCGGCGCGGACCCGAAGCGCGATTACGCATCCAGAATTGTGCACGTTCGGGGAGAAAAAACTTCTCACAGCCGCTCGATTCCCCTCGCTTGCCGCCGGGTGAACTCGTCGCGGAGAACATCGGCAACATTTCCTGATACACGCACAGCGCCGCGCGGCACACGCCGGCCAATCCCGACGCCGCGCCCGTCCATCCGATGATCGACCGCGCGGCCCCGACCGCCGCAGGCGCGTCGCGAACGAATCCGAACTTTGCGTCGTCGTCGGCGGAGTTCGCCGGGTCGCCTTCAAAGTCCGAAATAAACCTGCCGAGCGTGTTCATATCACGGGTGCCATCGCTTCGAGCGGCTGACGCCGAGAATTCGAAGAATTCAATTGTCCCCGGCTCGATTTCACCCTCGCCGGCGGCCTGCTCAAGCGCACGCGTCATCGTGGTCGCCGATGCGGCGACAGCGTCTGCTTCGGACTCGGCTCCGGATTCAATTTCCTGCGCCCCGGCGTGGCCGGTTGCGCGAACGACGCAATAAACACGATCGCCATCGCGCCGCGCGTCGCAGAGTCGTTTCAAGACAAGTGCGACCGCGCCTTCGCCTGGTGCAACGCGTTCGCCCGGCCCGGTGGCCTCGCCTTCGCCGCCCGCTCCGAATTCTTCTTGCCCCGAATAAGTGCGTAATCGATCGAGCGCGGCGACCGAACGAGGATCGCCGGCCAAATCAACCGCGCCGACGATCACGCGATCAAGTTCGCCTTTGCGCAACGCGTCGGCCGCGATCTCCAGCGCGCGCACGCCCGAGTTTTCTTCGGCCGAGATCGTGAACGACGGCCCCCCGATGTGAAACTCACGCGCGACTCGGCTGGCAACGATCCCGCCGAGCGC
Organism: Candidatus Sumerlaeota bacterium; assembly: GCA_021772735.1. Classification (GTDB taxonomy): domain Bacteria; phylum Sumerlaeota; class Sumerlaeia; order MVZB01; family JAJFLK01; genus JAJFLK01. The sequence goes on from JAJFLK010000503.1 coordinate 1,699, forward strand.
CCCCAGCGTTCGATCCGGCCCCAGCGCGGGGCCGGCGGCTTCGCGCACGGCGCGCGACCACTGCTCATGCTCGGCCTCGCTCGGAGTCACGCCCGCCGCCGCCGCGGCCTGATCGACAATCTCCTCGGCAGACCATCGCAGTCCGAAGTTCGTCGCGTTCATGTCCAAGCCTATACCGATGAAGACCCCGGTCTCGTCGCGCAAACGATCGTCGAGCCGCGCATCGAGTATCGCGGCAGCCACGACATCGAGCATCAGCAACTGCTGCGGCAGCATCTGCTTCAGTTCATTCGGCGAGATACGATATTGATCCAACGCGACACAGATTTCATCGATGCAACAACCGCCGCGACGGCCGTCATCGCGCTCATCGCGCTCGCCCTCACGGCGCACGATGCCTGACCTACCTCTGAACGTCGCCTCCTGGAAAACTCGCAAAGAGCCGAATGGACCGAACCGAGCTTCCATGCCGACGATCGCGATGGGCTCGGGTGCCGGATCGTCGTTGGACAAATCCTCCGAGGTCTCGGAGTCAGCGGGTTCCGACCCTCCAATCGTTGAAACTGAGACGGCCGTCCCGGTCGTCTGACCGACGTAATCCTCAACCAGTAAGTGCGCGTTGATCCCGCCGAATCCGAAGGCGCTGAGGGCGGCGCGGCGCGGAGAGCCATCGGCCCGGGACGGCCAGGATTCGGGCGAGGTCGGCACGCGAAACGGACTGGCGTCGATCTCGAAATCTTCGGGCGCGCGCTCGAAATTCGCCGTTGGCGGGATCGTGCCATGACGCATCGACATCAGCACTTTGGCCAACCCGGCAGCGCCGGCGGCCGATAACAGATGACCGACGTTGGACTTGACCGACCCGATCGGGCACTGAGCGCGCCGCCAGCCGCTCGCGCCCCACAGAGCCTTCATGGATTCGAACTCAACGCGATCGCCAAGCGGTGTGCCGGTCGCATGGCACTCGATCATCTCGATCGATTCCGGTTCCCACTCTGCCTGCGCATAAGCCGCACGCATTGCGCGCAGTTGGCCCCCGGTGTCGGGCGCGAGCAGGCCGCCTTGCGTATCGTTGGAAAGCCCAATCCCGCCGAGGACGCCGTGGATGCGATCTCCGGCCCGCACGGCATCGCCCAGGCGTTTTAAAACAAACATCCCCGCGCCTTCGCCGACAAGCAGGCCATCGGCCCTGGCATCCAGGGGGCGCGAGAAGCCCGAACGCGATAGAGCGCGGAGCTGGCTGAAACCCATTTGCGTATAAAGGCACTCGGGCCGCGAAACGCCGCCTGTCAGCATCGCGTCGGCCCGACCCGCGAGAAGCTCATCGCACGCGAGCTTGATCGCATAGAACGATGAGGCACACGCGGCGTCCAGCGTGAAGCTTGCGCCGCCCAATCCCAACGCTCCAGCCAGCAGACCCGCAGGCAGCCCGGCCATAAACCGATTCATCGGCTCGACGCGTGATTCCGCGTGGGCGCCTTCCAAGGCCCTTCGCGCCGCCGAGACATCGCGCAGTCTGCCAGCCGCCTCGAAAAATTCAAAAAGCTTGTCGCAAAGATGGGGGCCCAACATCTCGCGCGTCATCATGGATGTCGTATCGGTCGGGAGGATCACGTTTGCCAGGATTACACCGACACGCGAACGATCCAGGCCGTTGGTCTCAGCGTCAGTAAACGCGCGGCCGCCCGCTGCAAGCGTCAGGCAGAAAAGCGGATCGAGCGAATTGATGAAATCGAGTTGGCCCGAGCCCAGTCCGAGTAAATCCGCGTCCAGGGCGATCTCATCGAGCAGGCACGCCCGCGTGCAATAGACTTTATCGGCCGCGCCGACTCGGGCATCGCGCGCGCGCGCAACGGGGAAAGGCCAGCGCGAATCGGGAATCTCGGCGGCCGCATCCGCGCCAGCGACGAGGTTCGACCAAAAAGATTCCAAGTCCGACGCACCGGGCAGGAGCGCGCCGATACCGACGATTGCGATGGGTTCAGGCCAGGGGTTGTTCAATTGCGCGGACATTCAGCCACCGACGGCTCAGGACACGGCCGGTTCGGCGAGCGAATTGCAGCGGAATGATTCCGCCAGAGCGTCGTCCATGACGAACTCGCAGGCACGCAGTGTGGCGACGAGGCTGCCTTCGGCGTCAAGCAGGTCCAAATCCAGCGACGCGACTCGTTCGCCGGAGCGCCGCGCACGAGCCACCACGCGGACGCCGCCGTCGGGATACGCCGGGCTGTATTGACGGTATTCGCCGATCGCGACCGGCAGCGAGGGCGATCCGCACGCCTCTGCACACCAGACCAGACCGAGTTGCAGCGCGCAATCGACCGCCATCGGATCGGCCAGCCACGCCCGGCGCAGCGGCGCGGACATCCACACCTCGGGCGACGGAGCACCGGCGAATTGGGCGACGATGCCCGAATCGCAAATGGATTCGATGCTCTTGAGCCCGCGCAGATCGGAGCCGTGAAAGAGCGCCGTGCCGTAGAGTTCTTCGATCGGCCGCGTGAATTCGGCAAGCCCCTCCGGCATCGGCTGCGGATCGGGAGCCGCGCTCAGGCGCGTCGCCAGAAGAACATCGGCCGAAGCGTGAAGCGTTTCGGAACTCTTGCCGCCACGAATCTCGACACGGACTTTGCCCATCGCTCCGTGAGCGCGGACGCGCTCCGAAGCCACGGCAACGCGATAGCTCGCGCCGGGCTTGATCCGGATGCCCTGGAAAATGCGCAGCGCGTTCAGGCCGTGGAAGACAAAGCCCGGGTTCTCGTGCAACGCGGCGTGCCCAAACCATTCGAGCATCAACGCCACGGGCACGACCGCCCGGCCACCCAGAACGTGCGAACGCAGAATCGGATAATGCTCGATCTCAAGATTGCGCTCAAAGGCCGCAAAAAGTTTCGGGGCTTCGACCTCAGGTTCGACGGCCTCGCCGTACTCGCCGCTCGTGATGACGACCTCGACGGCGCCATCGGAAAGAAATCCCAGTTCATCGACAAGACAGCGCGCTCCTGCGTCGAGCCCGATCAGGCCCACGCCCTCGGATTCGAACACGCGGCGCAATCCAGGCGTCACCATCCCGCCAGCCCAGGGGCCCCAATTGATCGCGACGACGCGGCATGAGGGACGCGCGCGCGCCTCACGATGTGCGGTCTTGTTGAGCAGTTCGTTGGCCATGGCGTAATCGGCCTGGCCTCGCCGGCCGTACCGCGCGCTGACCGAGGAGAACAGGACAAGGCACTGG
>JAJFLK010000504.1 GCA_021772735.1 Candidatus Sumerlaeota bacterium
GTCGATTTCTCGGGCTGCCCCGGCGATGGCCCCGGCGCGCGCCAGCCAAACTGGGTGACATGTCCCTGGCCTTCGGAATTCTCGAAGGTTCTGGAGTGGCAGTGGGAGAAACGAGTCATCCCGTATTGGACGCGACACGCGAAGTTTGCCAAAGAGCGCGGCGTACGAATCGCGATCGAGATGCATCCCGGATTTGTAGTCTATTCGCCCGAGACGCTGATTAAATTGCGCGAAGCAGTCGGTCCGGCGATTGGAGCAAATCTGGACCCGAGTCATCTGTTCTGGCAGGGAATCGATCCGGTCCGCGCGGTCGCCTATCTGGGCAAGGCGGTTTACTACGTTCACGCCAAGGACACGCGCATCGACCCGGCGAACACCGCCGTCACCGGCGTGCTTGATACCAAGCATTACGGCGATCTGGCCGGGCGCTCGTGGGTTTTTCGGACCGTCGGCTGGGGCCACGACCGCAAGTTCTGGACCGATTTTGTCAGCGCGCTGCGCACCGCAGGATACGATCACGTCATGAGCATCGAGCATGAGGACGCGCTGATGTCGCCGATGGAAGGTTTCACCAAAGCGGTGGAATTCCTACGCCCGATCATAATCTCCGAAAAGCCGTCGGACATGTGGTGGGCCTGAGCGATGACCGAAACCACAGAGGCCGACTCGACCGAAAATCCGAAGTCCGATCCACGCGCGCGCACCGGCGCCGACGCATCGACGACCGAGACCGACGTGATCGTCATCGGAGCTGGGATCGCTGGGTGCATCACCGCTCTCGAAGCGGCAGACAGCGGCGCGCAGGTCACGATTCTTCATCGCAGCTTCAGCCCGACACATTCGAACACCCAATGGGCGCAGGGCGGGATTATTTACACCGGCACGGATGATTCGCCCGAGCTTCTGGCCGAGGATATCAAGCGGGCCGGAGCGGGAATTTGCAATCCGGATGCGGTAAACCGTGTCGCGGAAAACGGTCCCCGTCTGGTCAAGGAGATCCTCGTCGACCGGCTCAAGGTCGAGTTCAGCCGGACGGCCCAGGGCGAGCTGGACATGACCGAGGAAGCGGCGCACGCGACGCGACGAATCATTCACGCTCAGGATCGGACAGGCGAGGCGATCATTCGGAGCCTGAACGCCGCCATCGACGAGCACCCGAACATAAGCGTCATGCGAGGCGCCGTGGCGATCGACCTGCTCACGCTCAGCCATCACTCGCGCGATCCGCTTGACGTCTACGAGGCGCCGACGTGCGTCGGCGCGTATGTTTTCTCGCGCAGCGAAGAGCGCGTGCTGACGATGCTGGCGCGCGAGACCGTCCTGGCAACGGGCGGGTTGGGCCAGCTTTTCCTGCATTCGACGAATCCTCGCGGGGCGCGGGGAGACGGCATCGCCATGGCCTACCGAGCCGGCGCTCGTCTGCTCAACCTCGAATACGTTCAGTTCCACCCGACAGCATTCTATGGCGCGAATGTGCCCCGATTCCTGATCTCCGAATCCGTCCGAGGCGAGGGCGGGCGATTGATCAATCGCGCAGGCGAGGAATTCGTCGACAGATTTGACGAGCGCGGCTCGATGGCGCCTCGCGATATCGTCGCCCGGGCGATCCACGAGGAACTTCTCTCGACCGATGAAGCATGCGTGTTTCTCGATATTTCGCACAAAGACGCGGACTGGATTCGCGATCGCTTCCCGCGCATCCTCGGCCTGTGCGCAAAAGCCGGCGTGGACCCGACCCGCGAGCCAATTCCCGTCGTGCCGGCGGCGCATTACAGTTGCGGCGGCGTCGCGGTCGAATCCGAGGGACGAACGTCCATACGAGGGCTGCGGGCCGTCGGGGAGGTCTCGTGCACCGGTCTGCACGGAGCGAACCGCCTGGCCTCGACAAGCCTTCTCGAAGGGCTCGTCTTTGGGCACGAAACGGGTCGTGGCATCGCGCGCGACCTCGCTGGGGAGCCCCGGCGCCAGCTGCCCGCGATCGAACCGTGGGTGATTGAAAATGAGGCGATCGACCCGGCACTGATCTTGCAAGATTGGCTTACGATCAAGTACACCATGTGGAATTACGTGGGGCTTGTGCGAAGCGAAAAGCGGCTGCGGCGGGCGAAACAGATCCTGCGCGAGTTGCAGGACGAAGTGGAGAGCTTCTATGCCAGGGCGCGGCTGAGCGACGAATTGATCGGTCTGCGCGATGGCGTCCAGACTTCGCTGGCGGTGCTCTATGCCGCGATGGAAAACCGGGAGAGCCGGGGTTGCCACTACCGAATCGACGCGCCGTAAAGGAGATGGCCGGTTTGCGAAATCTCTTCAAGCCAATTGCGATTGCGCGAATGCGTGCCCTGGCGGCGCTCGTGATCTCGGCTGCCTGCGGTCTGATGCCGGCGGCAGAGGTGTGCGCCCAGGAGGCCACCGGGCAAACCACAACGCAACCGACGCCGACGGTTCAAGCGACCCCGACGGCCGAGACGGAGTCCACCCCGCGCCAGGCGCCAAGCCGTCGTCGATCGAGGCGAGACAGCGATACGGCGG
>JAJFLK010000505.1 GCA_021772735.1 Candidatus Sumerlaeota bacterium
CGAAATCGTCAATGGCCCCGCGCACCCCGATTACGCCGACCCGCTTCGCGGCCTTGCCGAGATCGATCTGCTTGAGACACGTCACGACGATGCCGAGAAGAGAGCCAGTCAAGCCCTCAAGATTCTCGACGACGCGCTCATCGAAAACCACCCACGCAAGCTTTCGGTCAACGCCCTTCTAACGACTATCGCGCTGCTTCGCCCCTCCGGAGACGACTCCGAGCCGATCGACTTTGCGACGCTGCCCGAATTCATCCGCATGACAGAGATCGCACCCGGTCCGATGGGCCGCTACTATCGCGATACCCAGGGCGACCTGACCCGCTTCGCGGGCTACTTGCGCGATGCCGGACATGGGGACACCGTCGACCGATTCAATTCCATCTCCGAATCTCTAATCCTGTCGTTTGAGTGATCAACGCGTTCCCGACCGCCCACCTCCAACGAACGCGTTCCTAAGAATTCCGTCGCATCATTGATTTCATTGCGCCCATCCAGGCCAGCGGCCCGGAGCCGAATCGGGCATCGCGCTCGCCGCCCTTCTTGCGTGCCCAGCCCCAGTTGCTCTTTTGGGATATGCGGAACCGGTGGTAGTCGGGGTTGGTCTTGATGAGCAGATTGTAGATGGCGGCGACGTGAAAGGCCTGCAGCTCGTCTTCGGACATGCGCGTGCGGGCGACGCGGCAGCGGCCGTCGAATTCATCGATGGTCAACGGCGGGGGCTCGTTCGATTTGCCCTGCCTCGCGTTCATCTGCCCGTAACTGTATTTCAGGTCGTCGAGCAGGAGCGTCGCGCCGGGCCGGAGCAGGCGATCGACGATGGAGAAAGCGCAGCTATCGACCGTGAAATTGTGTGAGCCATCGAGATAGCAGAAATCGTAATCAGGGACGATCTTCGAGCCCTTGATCTGGAGGTCGAGCTTCTTCTTTAACCACCAGGTGTATGAATGCTCTTCGCGGTAGACATTGACGAGATTCGAAAGCTTCGCCTCTTTGAGCAGATCTTCAATCGAAGGATCCTTGAAGATTTCCCTGGTCACCTCCAGGTCGACGGTGTCGATCATTCCCTCGCCCAGCTCGTCGAGCGCGGCGGCCATGATGACCGTGCTCTTGCCGTACGCGAAACCCAACTCGAGGATTCGCTTCGGCCTGGCTTTCATGATAAAAGCGTATAGCTCCCGCCCCATGGATTCATCCATCCACAGCACATCCGCGGTTAGGGATAGTGCGTCGTCAATTTTCATCGTGATTCTTTCGCTCTCGAATCAAAGCGGGAATTCCTGCTCCCGGAGTCCGGGCCGTCCGTTGAACTGACAATCATAATGAAATCGCGCATTCGGGCCAACGGGGAAGTTGCGGACGGGCGATCTCATATTCACGCGCGGGGGTGGCGATTTCGGGCTGAACCGCCCATAATCAGACGCCTTGTTCTCTCGCCGTCTGCTTGCAATCGCGCGCGAAATCGAGTCTATATCGAGGCCCCTTTGGGCGCATCAAGTGGAAAACCCGCATCATGGATAACCAGACACAATGACCGATAATCTTGCAATCGTGACCGGCGCGGCCGGATGGCTCGGCTCGCGCCTGGTTCAGATCCTGGCCGGACGCGACGAGGCCACGGAATATATCTCCCCAACTCCGCGCGGGGTCCGGGCGTTTGACCTGCCGGGCGAGAACCCGTGCGTCTCCGGCGCCCCAGGCGCACAGGATAAGGATGACGACCCGCCCGAGCGCTGCGAATTCATCGGAGGAGACGTCACGAATCAGCAAAGCCTGGAGCCCCTCCTCAAAGACGCCGCCGGCGCGACCGTCTTCCATTGCGCGGGCATCGTCCACCCCTCGCGCGGAGTGAAGCAATTTTATGAGGTCAACGTCGGCGGAACGCGCAACATGCTGCGCGAAGCGATGAAGGCCGGAGTTCGGCGTTTCGTTCACGTCTCGTCTAATTCGCCGATCGGATGCAACCCAAGCACAGACCACAATTTTGACGAGAGTTCGCCATATAACCCTTACATGAATTACGGCCGGAGCAAAAAGCAAGCTGAGGATCTGGTGAACGAAGCCGGGTCGAGCGGCCGCATCGAGACCGTCATCATCCGCCCGCCGTGGTTCTATGGGCCGAATCAGCCGCCGCGTCAGACTTTATTTTTCACCATGATCAAGGAAGGCAAGATGCCCGTCGTCGGCGGTGGAGAGAACCGACGCTCGATGGCTTACGTCGATAACATCTGCGAGGGGCTGGCGTTGGCCGAATCGGTCGATGCGGCACACGGCGAAACTTACTGGATCGCCGACAGCCGCGCATACACGATGAACGAGATCGTCGATACGGTCGAACGCCTTCTCGAATCTGAATTTGACATTCCCGTCGTGCACAAACGCATGCGCCTGCCGGGCATCGCCAGCGAAGTCGCTCTTCTGATCGATCGGACGCTCCAGAGCATGGGCGTCTATCAGCAGAAAATTCATGTCCTCTCCGAGATGAACAAAACGATCGCGTGCTCGACTGAGAAGGCCGAGCGCGAACTCGGGTACGCGCCCCGGATCGATCTAGAAGAAGGCATGCGCCGAAGCATCCGTTGGGTGCTCGACCAGGGCATGAAAATCTAGCGGACGCCGCGCGACAACTAACGCGGCATTACGGTCAATCCATGAGCGACATCCATCTCGTCACCGGCGGTTCGGGCTACTTCGGCCTTCTGCTTGTCGATAACCTCCTGCGCGCGGGGCATCGCGTCCGCGTCTTCGATATCAACGATGCGGAAGATCGCCCCGATGAGGTCGAGTTCATTCAGGGCGATATCCGCGACGCCGAAGCCGTCGGGCGCGCATGCGAGGGCGCCCGGGTCGTCTATCACAACGTCGCACTGGTCCCCCTGGCCAAAGACAAAGCGGCTTTTTGGAGCGTGAACCGCGACGGCACGCGCGTCCTGCTCGAATCGGTCAAACGGGCGCGTGTCGCCAAGCTGATCAACACATCTTCGAGCGCTGTCTTCGGCGTGCCGTCGCGCAACCCCGTCGATGATTCGGTCGAGCCCGCGCCGCTTGAAGATTACGGACGCGCCAAACTAGCCGGCGAGACCCTGTGCCACGAGTTCATCGCCGACGGCCTCGACGTCACGATCATCCGTCCGCGCACGGTGATGGGCCACGGGCGGCTCGGCATCATGCAGATCCTTTTCGAATGGATTCGCACCGGCAAGAACGTCCCGGTCCTGGGCGGCGGCGGTAACGTTTATCAGTTCGTCCATGCCGACGACCTCGCCGAGGCATGCATCAAAGCAGGCGCGCGCACCGGCCCGGCGGTTTATAATATCGGCGCGGAAAAATTCGGCTCGATGCGCGAGACGCTCGACTCGCTCTGCAAGCACGCCAATACCGGTAGCCGTGTCGTCTCGGTTCCGATGGCGCCGGCCGTGGCGGGCATGAAACTGACCAGCGCCGTCGGCCTCTCTCCGCTGGGCCCGTATCACGCGCTCATGTATGGCCGGTCGATGTATTTCGACATCACTCGGCCCAAAGCGGAACTGGACTGGCAACCGCAATACAGTAGTGAGGAAATGTTTCGCCACTCCTACGATTGGTACGTCGAGCATCGCGCCGAAGTCATGGAGCGCAAGCAGGTCTCGCATCATCGCGCCGCCGTGCGCCAGGGTGTTCTCAAACTCGTGAGCATGTTCCTATGATTCGTTCGCGCCGGCGCTCGCGCGCCACGACGCGTGATGACGCCGCGTAACGCGGAATTAACTGATGAACGAAATAACGAACCCCACTTCGAATTCCCTGCCCCGCCCGGACGCGCGCAGCGAGTGGTTCCCCCTGATCCCGATTCTGGACGCGCTGACTTTCCTCGCCGTCCTGCTCTTCCCGCTCTCCATCCATCAGGATTGCGCGATGTATCTCGAATGCGCGCAACTGCTGCTCGATGGTCGCCTGCCATACACGGACTTCATCGATATCAATCCCCCCCTGATCATGTATCTGAACGTCGTCCCGGTGCTGCTCTCTCATGTCGTCCCGCTCCATCCGATTGTCGTTTTCGATCTTCTTATTCTCGCGCTGTCGATCGGTTCGGGGGTGCTTTTCCGCCGGATCATCTTCCGCTCAGGTATGAAGATCGAACGTTCGACCGTCGACCTGATCTGCGCGGCGTGGTCGTTCTTCACGCTCGGGATGTTCGTCAGCGGCGTCTTCGGCCAGCGCGAGCACCTTTTCATGATCGGGTTTTTCCCGTTCTTCGCCGCCCGGCTGGCGCGATGGAACGGCGCCTCGCCTCCGGCGCTCGTCTCGGTCGTCGCGGGGATCGCCGCCAGCATCGGCGTCTGCCTCAAGCCGCACTTCGCGTTGATCGTCATCGCGCCGGAGATCGCCTGGCTAATCGCATCGCCTTCGGGGTTCCGGCGTCTGTTCGCCGCTGAATCCTTCGCAGGTGTCGGCACCGCAGTCGCATACGCCGTTCATTTCCTCTTTCTGCCAGAGTCGATGCGCGAGGCGTTCTTTGGCCGCTGGCTTCCGTTCATCTCTCTGCATTACGACGCATACAACGAGCCGTGGGTCCGATACATGCGCCATTATCTGACGCACATTCCGCTGGCGCTTGCGGCCTTCCCATTCTTGCTCCAGCCCGCGCGCAAGAGCGCCGCGTGGACAATGGCCCGGCCGCTGGCGGCAGCGACGTTCGGCGCTGTCATCTCTCTCATCGTTCAGGAAAAAGGCTGGTACTATCACAGGATCCCCTCGCTGGGCCTCTCCATCCTGCTGCTCGCCGTGCTCGTCGCACACATGAACCTGATCGGATTCGGCCCGGGCCCAAGTGACGTCGACAGCACAGATGAAGAACGCTCGCTGTTTCGTCTTCGCGTGCGCCCGAACCGAATTTATTTCGCCATGACGCTCGCGATCGTCGGCCTGGCTTTTGTGCTGGGCAGGCGCGTCGCCACAGGCCGTCTCTATCCGCCGGTCCCTGATCCCATCGCCGGATTCATCGAAGAGCATGCCGATGCGGACGACAAGATCATGTGGATCACAACCAACCCGGCGCCCGCATTCCCGACGCTGCTTCAGCTTCGTCGACGTCCGACGGGCCGCTACCTCTGGCACTTTCCGATCTCGATGTTTTACTCGCGAGAGGTCCGAATCGCAGACGGCCATTACCTCTATCGAACAGGCGCCGAGCAGTCCGAACCCGAGGCGCTTTTTCTCGCCGAGATGACCGAAGACGTGCTCGACCTCAAGCCCGATCTCATCCTCGTCAACGAAGAATGCCTGACCTGCCCCGCAGGTTTCCGGCTTGCCGATTACCTCGCCGATGTGGGTTTCATCGACGAGGCGATGGGCGACTATGACTTGTGGGGAACGGCTCCAAAACACGTCGCCTGGTTCCGCAAAGCGGATGCCGGACCGTGAGGAATCTTAAGTCCATGACACAAATCAAGACCATTATTCCCATGCCTCGGACACCGACCGCATGAAGCGCTATTACAGGGAAGCGACCGCATGAAGCGATCTTATATGATCCGCAAGGCGGGGTTCACTTTCGCGCTGCGCATCGTGTCGCTCGTGCTCAAGGTCGCGCTGCTGCCGATCGTCATCTGGAAGGTCGGCAAAGATTCATACGGCGTGTTCGTTCTGATGATGTCGCTCGGGGCGCAAATCAATATATTCGAGGGAGGCGTGGGCCGATTCATCGTCCTTCGCATGGCGGGTTGGCACGAGGGGATCCCGCGCGAAGAGGCCGAACGCCTCATCTCGACGACGGGGCTCATCATGCTGGGCGTGACTCTCGGCTCGTGCGCGGGTCTCGCCGTCGTTCTGTTCACGATCTTCGATCCGGTCTTCAGGATTCCCGTCGAAATCGCCGCCGATCTGGCTCCGGCGAAAACTCTCGCGATCCTGACTTTCGGAATGACGTTCGTCGGGATGTTTCTGAACCGACTCTTGGCCGGCCTGCACGCGTTTGAGAAAACCAACATTGCCAGCGCGATGCTCCAGATCGTCGTCCTGCTCGGCGTGGCGCTGCTCGTTCATCGCGATGCGCCCGCGCCCGACAAAATCACCATGTTGACCGCAGCATACCTTGCCGGTCAGTGCGCGGTCTGCACAATCCTCGCCCTGATGTGGCACGGCGAAGCGAATATGCGATTGAAGCCATCATTGCGGCGCGTCGATCGCGAGCTCGCCGGCGAATGCCTCATTTACGCATGGCCATTCGCCGCGACGGATTTCACGCACATCGCGACGCATCGGCTCGATACCTGGATCGCCGGCGCGATGTTCGGGCCGGGGCCGACGGCCGTGCTCGATGTCGGCAAGCGAATCATTCTCGCCGTCGAGCAGCTCTCTTCGGATTTATTAACGACCGTCTTCCCCTTCGCCAGCCGCCTGCTTCAATCGAGCAAAGAAACTTTCGGGCGCCTGTACCGCGAGGGGACGTATTATATCTTCGCGATGACCGGCCTGCTTGCGGTTGGCGCGGCGGGGATTGTCAGGCCTGTGGTCTCGATTGTTTTCGGCGAGGATTTCGCCGAGGTCCCAATGCTTGTGTGGGTGCTGCTCGCCGGATTGACCGCTTCGAGCATCGGCGAATGCGGAAACGCGCTGCTCATGTCGATGGGCAAATTCGACCGGCTCCTAAAATATCGCATCGCCGGGGCGATCGGTTCGCTGACGTTGCAGGTCGCTCTGGCTCGTGTCTGGGGTCTGCCCGGCCTGGTCATCGCAACAGCAATCGCGACGTCGCTCGTGACCATCGGGATC
>JAJFLK010000506.1 GCA_021772735.1 Candidatus Sumerlaeota bacterium
AAGGGCACGACGCTCAAATTCGCCATGTCCGCCGATTACCTCGTCTGCAAAATCCAGTGCATCCCGGAGAGCTCAAACGGCGAACTCGAATTGCGTGTCGGCGCCGCAGAACCCTCGGCCGATGCCGGATTGTTTGAGAAATATTCGGCACAGGTTCCGGTCGACCCGGAGCAGGTCGCCGATATGATCTCGCTCGATTTGGGTTCGCCGGTCCCGGCGTTTGCCGGCGGTTCGGCGTCGCTCGGAGTCACCATCAAAGGCGAAGCTCCCTGGCAGGTAGTTCCCGGCGAGGGACATGGGCGAGCCGATCTTTTCCCCGGCGGGGCTCTCGTCGAGGTCTCCCATCCCGTACGCTCGCCGTCATACGAAGAGGCCGCAGGCGCGGGCGACGAGCCGGTCGATTCGATTAGTTTTGAATGGTCGGCCGAGATCGATGATGAATCTTCGCCGGGCCGCTTAAACATTGCGAGCGCCCTCCGCATCCCCGTCGTCAATTCGGAGACCGGCGAGCGACGCGAACTGTATGTGAACCTCGATCAATCGGTCACGATCGCGGGCACGGTCTGGCCCGACGCAGCCTCCGGCGCTGGCGCAACCGCTGAACCTGCTGGTTCGGGCATCCCGTCCGGCTCTTCATCGGGAGTTGCGGCTTCGGTGGAATTCGATTTCTGGACCGATCGCGAGCCCGAACCCGAGCGTTCGCTTTTGTGGTTCCTCCTTCTGGCGTTCGTCGGCGGGCTGATCCTGAACTTCATGCCATGCGTCCTGCCCGTGCTCTCGATCAAGATCCTGAGTTTCGTGAATCAGGCGGGCGAAGATCCGCGCCGGGTGCTGCGGCTAGGGTTGGTTTTCGCCGCGGGCGTCTTCGCGTCGTTCGCCGTCCTGGCGACGCTCGTCGTCGCGCTTAAGGCCGCCGGCACGCAGGTCGGCTGGGGCTTCCAGCTCCAGGAGCCCCGGTTCCTCATCTTCATCTCGGCCGTTCTGCTGGCGTTCGGCCTCAGTCTGCTCGGGGTGTTCGAGATCGAACTGCCCGGCGCCGTCCAGAGCGTCGAGGGATTGCAACGCCGCGAGGGTCCGGTCGGCGCGTTTTTCAACGGTGTGCTTGCGACCCTTCTGGCCACGCCGTGCACGGCGCCGCTTCTCGGCCCCGCGCTCGGTTTCGCGTTCAGCCGACCCGCGCCGCAGATTTATCTTTTCTTCTTCACGATCGCCGCAGGACTGGCCTCGCCGTATGTGTTTCTCTCGGCGCGGCCCGGGTGGCTCAAGTTCGTCCCCAAGCCGGGCGAGTGGATGAACGTTTTCAAGCAATCCATGGGCCTGTTGCTGATCGCGACGGTGATCTGGCTGCTGTGGGTTCTTGGCCAAATGGCCGGGGCCGACGGTATGGTCGCGAGCATGTGGTTCCTGCTGGCCGTCGCGGTCGGTTGCTGGCTTATTGGATTCACCGCCAGCCCACGCGCGACTCGCCGCCGCCGGATCGGGCTGCCTGTCGCGGCGCTCGCATTGGCCGGTTCGGTTTACGCGTTGCTGCCGGAGCAATATCTGCGCTCGCTCGACGCGCGACTCGAATCGGGAGAGGCTGCGGCGCTCACGGCCACCGAGACCGAAATGCACGGCGGCATCGCATGGCGGCCGTTCAGCGTCGCTCTCGTCAACGAACTCGCGGCCGAGAACAAAACGATCTTCGTCGATTTCACGGCCGACTGGTGCTTCACCTGCAAGGTCAACGAGAAGACCGTCCTGCACACCAGCGCAATCGCCGAGGCGTTCGCCGAGCACGGCGTCGTCGCGCTGATGGCCGACTACACACGCAAGCAGCCTGAGATGACGAAAATCCTGAATCAATTCGGCCGAGCCGGCGTGCCGATGTATGTGATTTTCCCGGCCGGCCGGCCCGAGGATTACATTCTCCTGCCCGAGGTGCTCACCACCTCGCTCGTCAAAGCCAGGCTCGCCGAAGCCGCCGCGCCGCGCGCCGTCGCGACGGACAGCAACTGAGCGCCCGACGAATTTTTCTCGTATGCATGATTGCGAATTGCCTTGCCGACCCGCGCCGGGGGCTTAGACTCGGCTGGCACAGATCAACCGGGGAGGCGACGCAATGGACGATTACGAATCTCAGCAGATGAGCCCGCCGCGACAGATGCGCGCTCAAGGCAGCGGCGATATGAAATCGATCGGAGATTTCGCGAGGGGAGTGGCCGGAGGCGGTCTGGTCGTCGTTGGCGCCGTGCTCTCGATTTGGATGCTCGCAATGATTTACGGGATATTGAACGGCGAAGAGGAAATGCCAATCGTCGCGCGGCTCGTCCCGCAAGAGGCGATCACCTTCGGGGACATGAAATATGAAGGCGAGCCGATAGTATTGCCGCCCGGCGTCGGCAAGTTTTTCGTCTACATCCTGATCGCGTCATTCGTCGGCATCATGGCACGCATCGCGACGGCCTTCATCACCAGCGGGATCGGCCTCTTGAAGCCCGATGACCTCGCCACGCGCATGGGCAAATCCGCCACCGAATTCCGCATGCTTTTCGGATCGATGACCAAATTGGTTAAAGAAGTCCGTGAGGATCTGGATGACTCCCCGCCGAGGAATTGATCGAGGATGAAAGAGGAAACAGACTTGGCTGATATCCCGGCTACTCTCGTGATCCATAGCTGCGCCTTATCCGGGAGCGGCGATCGGCTTCTCTTCGCGAGCGATGGTGATGGCGAGACCCAATTCATTGGACTTAGTGGGAATTGGCGTGAGAGATCTTCAAGGCCCGATCTCATTACCGGAGACATCCACGTCAACGGTCGTGAGATCCCTCTGCGTTCGGATGAAGAATCCGCCCTCATCAAGGCCATGCGTTGCGCGCGGTATGACGTTTCGGTGCCTTGGCCCGGAGACCAAGCGGGCGATAGGCCAGGCGAAGACAACAGATCCGGCAGTGGCGATTACCTGGCCCGCATCGATTCGGACCAAGCCTATCGCGAAGCAGAAACGAAAGAGATCAAAGACTTCGTCGCCGATTTCTTGAATTACGTGGAATCCGATAAGTACGTGCAGGACGTGAGATCGAATTCTACGCAATACACGCGATTGATGGAGCAATCGCGCCTTGCCCAAATCGAATCTGAGCTTCGCCTCCAGGCGGTCGGCCCCAACCGCATTCAAGTCATGAAGATTCTTAGAGAAACTCTCAAAATTTCAATTGCGGATGTTGCCGCGTTGGCAAAAGAGAAGAACTCCCTGGTCCTGAAGTCTTCGATGAATCAAACCCTCACGTTGCAGCGAGAACTCGTAGACGCGGGCGCCAGTACGACCCTGACTGAAATCTAGCTATCCCACGAATTGGGATTCGGGCGATCCTAAATACTCTTCAGCGCCTCGGCCTGATGGAA
>JAJFLK010000507.1 GCA_021772735.1 Candidatus Sumerlaeota bacterium
TCCAGATCTTCGAGCCTGTCCTTGACCTGTCCAGCAACGGCTACCTGACTCTTTTTGATCTCGCACTTTTTTCTCCTCTTTCTCCGGGTCTGAATTCCGATTACGAATTCTCGGGCCTGCCGGCCGCTCCGGACTACGTTCTCTACACGAATACCGATGTTGTCGGCGCCGGCGCCATCGCGATAAGCCAGCCCCAGACCGATATAGAATCGCTTCTCGAAGAAAACACGACTTATCCCACCGAGTTTTACGGCGGCACTGATCCATTATCCGTGTTTCCCGAGTCTTCGATCCCCGAAGACGACGATCCTTTTGAGCTGACTTTTATCCCGGTTGCTCCGGGGATCGCCACGACGGATATCAGCATCATTACGAACATGGGAGCTGCGGGCTCAAACTTCGTTCCCAGCCCGACGCCTCTGCCGACCACGACAGTGACGCCCACTCCGACGGGATCGCCGACGCCCACGCCAGGACCGGCGGGCAATCTGATTCTGACCGAAGATGATACGGCGTTTCCGCCGACGAGCTTCATCGCTGTTTCCGGCGATATGGGCGACATCGACGGCGATGGGTTTCTGGACCTGGTCGTCGCGAATTTTGGCGGCGGCGACGATCCCGGTGGCGACCTCCTGAACCGAATTTACATCAACAAACCGCGAGTGCTATCGGGCGTCCCGGCCGGTCGTCGCTTTGAGGATGTAACGTTCGGCGCGGACCAAACGCCGGGCACGGTGGACGACGTGATCACGCCGCAGCGCGACAATACGAGCGACGTCAAGCTTGGCGATTTCAATGGCGATGGCCGGCTCGATCTTTTCGTTTCCAACTCGGGTAATAACAACAGCGGCTCCACGGCCGGCGGGTTCAACCGCCTCTACCTCAATATCCCGGATCCGTTACGCGAGGCCGGATTTTTCTTCCAGGACGTCTCAGAGCGCGTCCTGCCCGGCGTGCTTAATCGCGGCTGGAACCTGAACGGGCTGAGCCCGCGCGCTCTGAACCCCATTGGAGCCAGCCTTGCCATGGACGACTCACTGCGTGTGGCGCTGGGCGATATCGATAACGACGGCGATCTCGATATTATCATCAGTCTACTTACGGCCATGGACGACGGCGACGGCAGCTTCGTCTTTGCGAATCCCGACCCGACGTCATTGTTTCTCCCCGGCGTGCCCACATTCGGCGTCATCGACGCGAATCCTAATATGGGAGGCGATGGGGCATACGACCCCACGCAAGACCGTATGAGCCTGCGGCCGCTCCGCTTCAATGAGCGAGTCCTGATCAATTACGACCTCTCGCGTGAGGCGCCTCCTGCATTCGCCCTCTCAAACGCAAGTTTCGTCGGCGCACTCGGAGCCACCAACGGCGGGCTCGGGTTTGTCTTCCTGGACGAAACCCTCGGAAGCGATTTCCGGTTTGGAAATTCAGAGGCGCCCGTCGTCCTGCTCGATAACGACCTTTGCGCAGACGCCAAGCCCATTGGATTCGAGTCCGTCCTTGGGCTGACTTCAGGGGCGGGAACAGAAGGCGATGCCTCCTGCGAATTCGCGGGCGGGATATCCTCAGGCGATATCTTCTACTCCTTCGTTTCACCGCTGACGGGCAACGTGACCGCATCCACAGTCGGTTCTCAGTTCGATACCGTCCTGTCCGTCCATACGGACTGCCCCGCCGACGACACCACCGAGATCGCTTGCAATGATGATATCGATCTGAACGGTGGCAATCTGGACGCCCTCCTGACGTTCGCCGCCACTACAGGCACGACGTATACTATCCGCGTCGCTGGATTTGGCAACGCCGAGGGCTTCCTGACCCTGGCCGTTTATGAGACTGGCACGGCGCCGCCTCCGCAAACGACGCCGCCCCCGGGGACGAATTTCGACGCGACCAGGGATCGGATGCCTCCAACTTTCCCCGCCCTCGTCCAATTCACACAGACCGGACAAACCGTCACAACCACGCCGATGAGTCATTTCGCTTTCGAGCCGCGGCTGGGGCCGTTTCATAAGGATGGCTCCCTGGACCTCATGAGCGTGCGCGCGTTCCAGGATCCCTCGGTCCTGAACGAATATCTGGGCGGCAGCGCGTTCTTCCAAAACATGGATGTCGACAGCGACGGCGACGCCGACGGGTATTTCTTCTGCATCAACTACAATAACGAATCTCCTTTCCTTTCAGTTCGACTCACTCCGGCCCGCCCGGTCGACACGGTCGACGACGATGACATGCCGATCACCGTCATTGGGTTTGAGAACGCCCCGGCCCTCGCCATCGGCATTCCTGACGGAGTTGCCGGCGACAGTCAGCCGTCGGCTCCCGCCGTTGAATTGGATATTTACCAGCGCAACACGTTCGGCGCATTTACGGGCGTCATCGCGGACTGGGAATATCGCGGATCGCCCAAGCCGCTGATCGCTTCAGACCTTGATTTCGGAGCCATGCGCGTCTATTTCCCCAACGAAGATCCTCTTGTCAGCCGAAACGTCGACGAAAGCGGCGTGCAAAGGGGCCATGGGTTGAGCGGCCAGCGATTCGGCCTGCCCGCTTCTTTTGACACCGCGAACTTGACGTCTGATCCGACGGCCCCACTGCTTGCCGATCGGACGATCCTCAACGCGAGGTCGATAGCAGAACCCACGACAACGGTAAGGGGCGAGCCGCACGGATCGGCAGCCGTGGACCTGGATCACGATGGCGACTTTGACTTGGTGCTTGCCGAGAACGTCGTCAACGGATTCCAGGCAGACATGACGATTATCATCAACGACTCTCCAAGCCCGAACCATATCTTCCTCAACGATTCGTTTGGCGTCTTGACCGATGCAACAGATTCGCTTCTCGCAGGTCGCGATGGCCGTGTGACGTTCAATGTCCTCCCCGGAGACATTGATAACGACGGCGACGACGATCTTGTCTTCATCAGCTCGCTGGACGTCAATATAGTTGAGCGCAACGACCTTTACACGACGACCCCGCAGTTCAACACCAATGCGGATTCCCCCGCGTTCCACGACGCAACACCGACCCATGCGATCCCATACGTAAACGGCAGCCTCACTCCCCCGTTTGCCGCTCCAGCTCTTTCGGGTCTGACAACCTCGGTCATCGCGGCAGATCTGAACCTGGACGGTCTGCCGGATCTGGCGACTGCCGAAGGCGGGAGCTTCGGCCAGAGCGATACGGCGCAAGTGCATCTCAACGTCGGTGCTTCGGGCGCGGATTCAACTCGCAATCGAGTCGATGCGGTCTCGGTTTTCAAGCCTCTCGCGGCTCCATACCCCGCTCCGCGTATTATCAGTCCCGATTGGGGAACAGCGGGATTCGGAAGAGGCGCCGTGAACCAGCCTAATCAGTATTACGGGGTCCAGGTCGCCGATTTCGACATGAACAACGCGCCTGACCTGCTCTTTTCCACCAACGGCAACGGGCCATCGCTCTATCTGAACCGAGACATTGACGCGGCAGGTCTTAATTCCAGGCCGGACAGCGACAACAACGGCGACGCCTTCTTTATACGCGGGAATGCGTTCATCTCGGATGGGGGCTTTCTTGTGGATCCCTGCCTGGCCTCACCAGATCCGACTTCCTTCCAGCTCAAGCGCCAGGGCCGGCGTCTGCGCACGGCCGACCTGAACGGCGATGGGGATCTCGACGCCATTATTGCCAACGGCATCTCAGAGAGCGGCGCACCCAACGTCCTGCTCAACAATCGATTTCTCACCAACGCAGGCGCTCCCAATCCGCAATTCGACGGGATTGATATCATTCTCGATAATGGCGGTGTGAATCCGGCAGTAAGCGGATTCACCCTGCTGCAAGATGAAACAGAAACACGCCTGCCGACAGTAAGTATCAATTGCGGCCTCTCGACGGTAACTTCCGGAATCACCGACGATACTTACGACATTGCGGCCGCCGACTTCGATCATGACGGAGATATTGACCTGATATTCGCCAATCGAAGCTTCACGAACGGAGCGGTCACCTTCCCCGGCTTCCGATACCTGACGAACAATGGCACCGGCGTATTCGCCGACCGTCCGGCCTCGGGCGACCCGCTTGTCTTCCCCGAGTTCGTCGGCCCACGCCCGACCGCGCTGGTCATCGGCGACGTCGATGGAATCGGCGAATGGACAGAAGATACAAATGGGAACGGGGTTCTCGACGCAGGCGAAGATAGAAATGGCAACGGCATAATCGACGTCAGCGAAGATCGCAACGGCAACGGCATCCTTGATGTATCGCTCGGCGAAGATGCCAACGGAAACGGCCTGCTCGATTTCGTCGACCTGAACGGCAACGGAAT
>JAJFLK010000508.1 GCA_021772735.1 Candidatus Sumerlaeota bacterium
GATGTCCATCCCCCAGGGGGTCAGCACTTTCGGGAAGGCTCCGGCGCGCGCGGTGGCCAGGCCGTTGTAATAGGCCTCGAATCCGTGGACGACATCCGGGGCGAACTCGCGGAGGATCGGCCGATAATGCAGATGCTTCCATCGGCTGTTGCCGTGAGGTTTCGGCGTGAGCCTGAAGGCCAGGACGTTTGTGAACCGGCCCCACTGCGGCACGCGAACGTTGACCCCCTCGGGCCGCGCCGTCGTATGAGGGTCGGCGATCAGAAGCAGCTCGTGGCCGCGACCGCGGAGGAAGTCGATCCAGCGTCGGACGTGCAGGCTGTCAGGATTGGCGAGCAGGGCGATTCGCATCGTAGCCCGACATTTGAACCGCACGCGGCCGGCGCGTCCATATTGAATTACGATCGACGCGGTTTGAGATCCTTCGTGCGCTAGGGGGCGCGGAGATCGAAAAGCAGGCGAAGCGGCCTCGATATCGCGGAGAGACAGACTTCAAGCGCAAACGTGAAATCGCCGATAAAATCAATGCAGACGAGGCCATCGGCCCTCACGAGCTGATCGGCCTCGATCACCCTGCGACCAGAAAAGGGCAAACTCCACATTGACACGCGCAGTACAAGTTCATGAAGATGGTGGGTCGTCGAGATTGGAGCGTTGGCCCGGCAGGGCTTGCGCCCGCTCGCTGTTGTCCTCCGGGGGGCAGAGTTTGCTGAAACGAATTCAAATGCGCTGGACCTTGTTGTTCCCGCTTCTTATGCTGGGCGGTTGCTCGGCATATCATTCCGCCGTCAGCACGGTGGACTGGGGTTACAACTCCGCGATCCTGTGGCCCGAATATCGAAGCGCGATCAAGCTCTATGAACGCGCCGAGGCGAATCAGAGCAAGACTCTGTTCGCATC
The DNA here is from genome assembly GCA_021772735.1 of Candidatus Sumerlaeota bacterium. Lineage (GTDB taxonomy): Bacteria > Sumerlaeota > Sumerlaeia > MVZB01 > JAJFLK01 > JAJFLK01. Next base: position 901 of record JAJFLK010000508.1, read on the forward strand.
GGCGGCGAGCCGCTTCGAGAACCTGATCGACCGCCACCCTGAATCTCGCAGGCGCGAGGCGATGACGTATAACCTCGCCCGTGCTCACCTTCAGCTTCGCAATTATCACGACGCCGAAATCGTCCTTGGCGAATACTTGGAGCGATATCCGGACGGAGAGTTTGCTGCTCGGGCCGAGCAGGACAAGATGCGAATCGCGGCCGAGAGCGATCCGGATCAGGCAGGCGAAGAGTATCTGAAAAAAGCCGAGAACGATCTGGCGATGCTCGCAGAGCTCGAAATTGAGCACCCAACCGATCCGCAAATCAAATTCCTGCTGGGCAATCTCTATTATGAACTCGAGCAATACGAGACGGCCGCGACGAAATACTTCGAAGCTCAATCGCTTGAGGCGGCGTATACCGAGAGGGAACTGATCAGCAAGCGGCTATACATCGACGAGAACGGCGAGCCTGCGGTTCTGACCCCGAGCGTTACCCGACGGCTCGACAAGGACGAGAACCCCGTCGTGATCTTTGATGTATTCGATTACACGCAACGCTCGGGCGGCGAATTCGACGCTCGCCAGCGGTTTGCCGTCATCACCGGCAAGGTGCGCAATCAGGGCTCGGCCATGCTCCGTCATGTGGAGATCGAGATCCGATTCTTGAATGCGGTCAACGACATCCTCGACTTTGAGGTCGTCGCGATCGGCCCGCTCGCGCCCGATGAAATCCGCGCGTTCCGCACAAAGGCCACGCACTACGATACGCTCTATAACATCACGAAAGTGGAGACCTACGCGCTGATCGACCGATGAATCACACTGACCGACATTTCTTCAAGTTTGGACAGAAGGCATCGGCCATCGCGTGGATCGCTTGCGCCACGTGCATCGCCTGCGCACCGGGCATTCTCCGCGCCGATGAAGCCGCAGAGGCCTCGCCGGAGAAACCCAGGATCCAGCAGATCCGCGTCGAAGTTCGAATCCTGGAATGGCAACTCACGAACGCGATGGACTTTGACTTCGCCGTGCTCTTCTCGAACCAAGGCGAAGGCGGCATCCTGCGCTCGGCCGATCTGACTCTGCCCGCGCAGCCGCCCTTGAGTTCGGCCGCACGGGTGTTCCTCGATGGCCTGGACGCGGGCCACGGAAGTTTCGAGGCCGTCATCGAAGCGCTCGAAACCGTCGGCTCGGTCAAGATTCTGTCCCAACCCGCGGTCATCATCACGGTCGGGGACAAGGACGAGGGCAAGGTCGTCAGCGGCACCCGAATCCCATACGAATCGGTCCGGGCGTTTGGCGGCGTGCGCCTGGCGACGACGACCGAATACCGCGATACGGGCATCGCTCTGCAGACCACCGCGCTGCCTTCGAAGTATGAGGGCCTGGCCCATCTGCGCATCAACGCGAGTGTCACGGACCTATCGGGGTTCATCAACATCGGCACCGATGACAAAGGAGATCCTCTTCGCGTGCCGGTGATTAATTCGCGTTCAATGGTCAACGAAGTTATCGTACGCGATCGGTCGGTGTTCATCGCCGGGCTGCTCAAATCGACCAGCGAAATTGAGCGTCGCCGGGGCGTTCCCTGGATCGCGGAGCTGCCGATTCTGCGCTGGTTCCTCAATAATTATTCGCGCGACACCGAGACGACGGAACTCGTCTTTCTCGTCAGGCCCGAGATCCTCGATCCGGTCGAGGGCGAATTATGATGCGACGCGCAAAGTCCATAACGTCCGTGGCGGTTGCGTTGGTCTGCCTGCTGGGTGCGAACGCACAGGCGCAGGAAGAGGCGGGTGCGGGGGCAGTCCTGCCCGATTCCATCGAACCCTGGCAAAACGATAAAGACGTTCACATGATCGCCATTGAGGCGCTCGTCGTCGAGGTCAACGAAGACAAGACGCGTGAACTGGGCATTCGATACAGCTTCGTTCGAAACGACGTGAGCAAAGTTGTCGAGGGCGCCGATCTGATTTTCGGGCCACGCTTCACGCCCGTGCTCGTGCCGACGCTCAGCCCGGTCGTCACCGCAGGGCTGCCGCTTTCGGGCGATGCCACGCTCGGTTTCACGCCGCGCCTGCCGGGGCTCGGATTCACGCTCAGCGGCATGGACATCAACGGCGGGGTGTTCTCCGCTCGACTGCGCGCACTGCTGGACCGAGGCGAGGCGCGCATCTCGAACCGCCCCATCGTTCTGACGCTCAACGGCAAGAATGCGACATTTAACATCGGCAGCGAAGTGCCGTATCAGGATACGACGGTCAGCGGAAACCGGGAGAACCTGGACGTGAAGTTCGAGAAAGTCGGCGTAAACGTCGACGTCTCGCCCTCGATCCTGAGCCTCCAATCGCAAGTCGTTCAATTGGACGTGAAGAAGATCGAGGTCAGCTCGGTCTCGAACTTCATCCGCGAGCGCAACGTCGAACGGCCGGTCTTCAACAAGGCCGAAACGCGCACGAAGATTTCCTTGCGCTCGGGCGACACATATCTGATGAGCAGTTTGAAGGGGCGGCGCAAGATCGTCTTTCGTGAAGGTATTCCGTTCCTGATGCATATCCCGTTTTTCGGGCACTTTTTCTCGAGCCGCGAGGAGCAGATCCAGAGCGTGGATATTCTATTCTTCGTCACGCCGCATATCGTCCCGCCCGGGCGCAACATCCTGTTGCCGTGGGATTTCCTCAATCAGGAGTCACTTGTCGAAGACCACGACGTGATTCTCCGCAACTGACCGCCCGCCCTCTGAATAAATTTGCAGAGTCTTGGAACTTTTTCTCGCCGATGCGTTTCTGTAGAGTATGGGGGAAGTCCGCGCATCGGGCCGGATCGCCGAGGAAGTGGGGGAGCAACATGCGAACGGAACGACACCTCTGGATTTTCCTGACGGGGCTCTGCCTTTGTCTGGCCTCGACGGGTGAGGCGCGCGCAGCCAAGTATCAGGAGATTGAAGTCACGGACGGCGCAGCGGTTCGCGGCCGCGTCACCTTCGAGGGTGACATTCCCGAACTGACGCTCATGGTCAATTCGGACCGCGCGCACTGCGATCACGAGAAAGGCGCGATCGCCAGCCCCCGCCTGACCGTCGATGCCGAAGGCGGCGTCGCGAACGCGGTTGTTTATTTGAAAGACGTCTCGGCCGGCAAGCCGCTGGCGCAGCTCACCGCGCCGGGCGGGACGCTCGATCAGCTCGGATGCCTTTACGATCCGTTCGTGCAAGTCATTCCGTATAAGAAGCGCCTGATGATCCTGAACAGCGATCCGCTGAACCATAACATCCACGCGCACATGGCCGGTCAGGGCGACCCGTTCAACTACGCGATGCCGAACCCGAAGTATCCCGAAAAGCAGGAACTCGAATCCAAGGCGCTCTATCGCGCGGGCCTCATGTCAATCTCGTGCGACGTTCATATGTGGATGAACGCCTACGTCTGGGTGGTGCGCCATCCGTATTATGCGGTCACGGCGGCCGACGGCACGTTCGAGCTGACCGACGTCCCGCCGGGCGAATACGAACTCGTGCTGTGGCACGCGGGCTGGGAAGCCGAGCTGCGCCACGCGCCGGATGGCTCGATCATGGGTTATCGATATGCCGACGCCGTGGAAAAGGTCGTCCCGATCGCGGCCGAGAGCGGCGCGGAACTGACCGTCGATTTCGTCGTTAACGATTAAGCCCTTCGGGTCCTTCGGGTCCTACACGCCCTTTTTTCCTATCAGCATTTCGGGGAGTGTCCGATCGTCGGGCATGTCCGATGGCACCCGATCGCACTTCGCCCAAACAAATGGCGCCCGAGCGCGGTCTCTTAATTGAGTGCCCGGGCGAACTCGCCCATCGCCCGAGTCCGATCCGCGCAAGACGAACCTGTAATGGAGATGTATGACATGCTTGCAACCCGCCGGACGCGGAGGGATCGATCCTTCGCGCTTTTCATATTCATAGCTTTTGGATTCGCTGTGTCCGCCGCGACTGCGCAATCCGGCGTTCGCACCGAGGCGACGAATCCTCTGATCGGTTACTGGGAAGGCACGGCCGTCATCGAAGAAGCCGAGTTGAAGATGGCGTTGACGGTCGAGCTCCGCGACGGCGAATTCGAGGCGGTCTTCACTTTTCCGGACGCGTTGATGATGGGCCGCTCGGCCAGCGCCATAAGCATAGACGGCGGGAAGATCACGACCGGCATGGGACCCCGGTTTGGCGGTCTGAACTTCGACGGATCGCTGACCGGGACCGATCGGATCGAGGGCACGGTCAATGCGTTTGGCAGGTCGGGCGCTTTCGAGTTGGGTCGCACTGAGATCGACCTCCCCTACACCACGAAGGACTTGACGTTCCGCAGCGGCGAGATCGAGCTGGCGGGCACGCTGGTCGTTCCCGAGGGCGAGGGGCCTTTCCCCGTTATCGTCACGGTGCACGGGTCCGGCGACGCACCACGATGGTACAACTTGCCGATGGTCGATCTGTTCGCGCGGCACGGCATCGCGGGATTCATGTTCGACAAGCGCGGCAGCGGAGAATCGGGAGGTAGCTGGCAACTGTCGGATTTCGACGGACGTGCCGACGACGTCATTGCCGCCGTCGAGATGGTCAAGCTCCGGCCCGAGATCGACGCCGAGCGAGTCGGCCTGTGGGGAATCAGTCAGGCCGGATGGGTCATGCCGATTGCAGCGTCGCGGTCCGAAGATATCAAATTCATGGTCGTTACCTCCGGGTCCACGGTTCCTGTCTGGCGCGAGGATGAATACAGCCTGGAGATGGATCTTCGCAAGCGCGGCCTCCGCGATGACGTCATCGGGCCCGCGCTGGAATATCTCCGGATGGAGCACCGGGTCCAAATCACAGGCGAGGGCTACGCAGAGCTCAAAGCATTCTATCGCGAGAATCGAGGCGAGAAGTGGTTCCGCGAGGCCAAGCTCGGATTCCCGCAGCCTCCTAACGACGAAGCCCATCGGAGTTTCATGGATAAGATCATCGCTTTTGATTCCATGCCGATCCTCCGCGAACTGCGCACTCCCACGCTTTGGATTTATGGCCAGGCCGACGACAGCCAACCGCCGGACGAAAGCGCGATGAACATTTTGACTCTGCGCCAGGAGGGGCACACGGAAGCCGAAGTCATCGCCTTTGCCGAAGCTACTCACGGCATGCGCATCTGGCCGCGCCCCGGCAAGCCCTTCCGCTGGTTCTCCAGCCCGCCGGGATATCACGAAGCGATGATTGATTGGATCAACAGCCAGATCGGCGTGGAATAAAACTTTCGATTTACCCGAGCCGCTCGCCCATGCGTTCGCGCAGATCGGCAAGAAGCAGCCAAAGCAAGCCGAGCGTCCCCCAGAGTCGAAGCGACATCAGTAAGATCCCAGAACCCGCTCGCCAGTCGGGGTTCAGGTGATGCCACGGCGCGGCCAGCGCCGCGAAGACGACCAGCAATCCAACGCCCCGCAGCGGCCTGCGGATCATGTGCCGCGATCCGGCGAGCCACATCAGCCCGGCCAGAGTCTGGACGGCGTAGTGATCCCACATGAGGCTCGGGAGGAGCAGCATGACGACGACGGCGGTTAGAAAAAGTGATGACTCCGCTTCAGTCCAACCGGGGCCGAAGTAGGGCCGCCGCCGCGCCCGCGCGATCGCCCCGGCCAGCGCGGCTAGAATCCCAATCGACGCGGCCCACGTCATCATGTTTGCCACGCGTGGCGACGTCACAAACCACGGCGTCGTGTGGGGATTCTCCGTGAGCATGTGATGAAAGAACGAATTGAACGATTGATTGAACGGATCGCGATAGAAATCCATATCGAGCTCGGCCCACGTCGAGTGGCCGTAACCCATCTGCCGGATCACGTCGAACGCTTCGCGGTGAACCCCGCTGCCTGTCCACATCATCGAGATCATCATGATCGCGCCGAACGTCGCGCAAGCTGCCACGGCTGCTCGCCAACGCCGCATCCCGGCCAGCACGAGGATCAAGAAGAGTGGCGCGATCTTGAAAGCCGCCGCCGCGCCCAGCAACGCTCCAGCCCTCAAATCCCGCCCGCGCGCCAGCCATCCGATGGTCCCGATCAGCATCGCGAGCAGCGCAACGCTCATCTGCCCGGCGGTCATCTGGCGATAGAACGGCGTCACGCCGCCCAACTGCGGATACCACATGACGATGAACAAAGCCCCGGCGGCCTGCGCGAGCCACGGCCGCTCGACCCTCATGAGCCTCGGCCCCGCGATTACACACCACCAGACCAGCGCGAGATTCAGCCAGAACCAGACGCGCTCGGCCGTGGCGAACTCCATCGCCGCGAGCGGCCGCATCATCAATCCCGTCGCCGGCAGATAGACGTAAGGATTGATCGAATCGAAACCGTATTGGCGCGCGGCCGAGAGCATCAGCCTGGGATCGTATGGGCTGCCGCCGTCGGCGAGGATTCGAGCCCCGGCCCAGATGTGTTTGAAATCATTGCTGTGAACCGCGCCGTGCTCCCTCAGAGCGCCAGCCTGGAAAATCGAGAAAACCACCAGAGCGAGAAGAACGCCCTGAAACACGCGACTGCTCGGTTGCGGCGGCATGGGCGCGGGAGCCGGGGATGTCGATTGGCCGTTCGTCACGCCCGAAGATTGCAAAGCGAGGGGCGGGCCGCAACTTGATCTTTGAGGGAGCCTCGGCTTAGATTACAGGCAGACACCGGGGATTTGCCCCGCGTCGAACGCATCTTCCCTCCGCTCGCCTCGGTTTCGCGAGGCGGGACACGTCGGGGCATTGTCCCCATCTCGGTAATCCTCATGAGCCACCGCCGCCACCCGATCTGGAAAACGCTCATCGTCATGGCCGCCGATATCTCGGCAATCGGCGCGGGTCTGGGCTTCGCCTATTGGCTTCGCTTCGGCTCGGGCGTGATCGAGGCCACCAAGGGCTACGACCCGGCCGACTATCGCTGGATTCTGCCCTGGACGTGGGGCGTGTGGTTCCTCGCGCTGCGATTCGAGAATCTGTATCGCCGCCGCTCAAAGGTTCTGGATTTTAACGTTCTGCGGCGGATCGCGACCGGATCGATCTTCGCGGTGCTCATGATGTTCGCGATCGTGTTCTACGTGCGCAGAGTGACGGATTTCTCACGCGTTCTGATCCCGATCGCCTATCTATCGGTCGTGGGTTTTCTCATCGTCGAACGCATTTGCCTGGACCGGCTTTTTCGATATCTCACGCGCCGACGCGAGTTCGGCCTGACGCGCGCGCTCATCCTCGGCGGAGGACGCCTCGCCCGACGGGTTTATAAGAGCCTGGAGGAGCACCCCGAGCACGGGCTCGCGCCGATCGGCCTGCTTGTCGATACTCATGCCGGAGTTGATTCGGATCGCGATTCGCCTCACGGCGAATCCGACGAGAGCCGGGCGCTGCCGATCCTCGGGACGGTCGACGACCTGACCAAAATCATCAAAGCCGAGCGCATCGACGAGGTCATCCTCGCCCAGCCCGATCTGGACCGCGCCCGCATCCCGGCTCTGCTCGACGAGTGCGAGCGCAGTATGGCCTCGTTCCGCATCGTCCCCGATACGACCGAGCTTCTATTCAGCGGCATGACGGTCGAAACCCTGAACGGCATTCCATTCCTCGGCGCGCGCGAGACGCCGCTGAAGGGCTGGAACGCCGCGCTGAAACGCCTGATCGATTTTGTCGGCGCGGCGGTCGGGCTTATCGTTCTCTCGCCCGGACTCGCGATCATCGCGCTGCTTATTGCCGTGCGCGATGGCCGTCCGATTTTCTATCACCAGGACCGCATGGGCATCGACGGTCACGGATTCCGCATCTGGAAATTCCGCACGATGCACCCGGACGCCGAATCGGCCAGCGGTCCGGTCTTCGCCGAGGATTTGGACGAGCGATGCTCGCCGCTCGGCGCCGTCCTGCGCAAGTATCGCCTCGACGAATTGCCGCAACTGGTCAACGTCGTCATGGGCGACATGAGCGTCGTCGGGCCCCGACCCGAGCGGCCTTATTTCATCGAGAAATTCCGCGACGACATCCCGAAATACATGACGCGTCACAAAGTGCGAAGCGGCATCACCGGCTGGGCGCAGATCAACGGCCTGGCGGGCAAGCACGGCTCGATCGCCGAGCGGCTCGAATACGATCTCTATTACATCGAGAACTGGTCCATTTGGCTCGATATCAAGATCGTCGCGCTGACGCTGTATCGAAGCTACGGCCCGGCGAGTTGATCGAGTGCCCAACGGAGAATAAATAATTGGAACCACAATCCGGCATCACCTGCATCATTCCGGTCTATAACGAGGCCGGGGCCGTCGCCGAGACGCTCGGAGGCGTCAGCGCGGCGCTCGATGCGGGCGGGCGCGAGTTTGAAATCATTCTCGTCGATGATGGCTCCACCGACGGAACCGCAGAGGCGGCCGAGGCCGCACGCGAGGCCGAGGTCCGATTCCGCACGCTCGCCCATGCCGAGAATCGCGGCTATGGGGCGGCCATCAAGACAGGTCTTCGCCACGCCACGCATCCCTGGATTCTCATCATCGACGCCGACGGCACGTATCCGCCTGAAGAAATCGGCAAGCTGCTCGCGGCGCTCGGCGAAGACGAGACGGTTGAAATGATCGTCGGCCGGCGCCGCCAGACACGCGCGACCGATGGATTTTTCCGCCTCCAAGGCAAGGCCATCCTGACGGCGCTGGCCAATTTCCTTTCGGGAACCCAAATCCCCGACCTGAACTCCGGCCTGCGTCTGATGCGCAAGGAGCAGATGGTGCGTTATCGGCCCCTGCTTCCCGATGGATTCAGCCTGACGACGTCGATCACGCTCGCCATGCTGTGCAGCGGCGCGTTCGTTCGTTACGTTCCGAGCGAATACCTCGCGCGCCACGGCACGTCGAAAATCCGCCCGGTCCGCGATATGTGGAATTTCACGCTGCTCATCGCTCGGACGATCACGTATTTCAATCCGCTCAAAGTTTATGTCCCGCTCGCCGGCGTTCTGATCGGCGCCGCCGTGGCGACGGTCGTTTTGTCCAAGGCATTTGGCGAACAGGTCATGGACGTGACGGCTTTGTTCCTTTTCATTCCCGGGCTCCAGATGCTTTCAATCGGCGTCGTCGCCGATCTGATCCTGAAAATTTCCGGCATGCGCGAGTGAGTTTCGCCGACCGGCCCGCCTCTGATACGATTCGGGACGCGCCTGCGCCGAGTGCGAGGCCCACTCCGATGCATCCGATCCGATCGATCCACTTGGCGCCGCCGTCCCGCTTCTCCATGCCCAGACACAACTTCAACGTCTCTCGCCCACGGTCGCTCGCGCGATACTCGATCGCCACAATCATCGCATTGGTGGCTCTCGGCCTCTCCGCGTCCTGTTCGGATTCGGGACCGCGATCCGTCCCGCCCGGGGGGGGCGCCCAGGGCCCGGGCAAGCCCGCGCTCATCCGGCGCGGCGTTGTGCTCTCGCTTGCCGATCATTTCAGCACGGCCGAGGTCCACACTGCGTTGAACCGGATCACGTTCTCCGACCCGGCCGAGGAGCGTTATCTGACCTACGGGTGGTATGAGTTCGAAGATCTCGGCGAGGGACGCGGGCGATCCTGGACCCGCAAGCGCGGTGCGGCGGTTGATATTCCAATCGTGCGAAAAGCCGATCGCCGAATCTCGATCGCCATGCAATCGCACCGCGAAGACGGCACGCCGCCCAAGGCGGTCAAGATTCTTTGGAACGGCTCATCGGTCGGCGTTTATACCGTCCCGCGCGAGCCCGGCGAGATCGAGGTCGACATCCCGTCCGGTGACCAGCGATGGGGCCTGAACCGGCTCGAACTGCTCCCCTCATATTGGGTGCGGCCCACGGACATCGGCGAGAGCCCGGACGAGCGGGATCTGGGCATCCAGGTCAACGGGATCGAGATCACAAAAACAGAGAGTAAAACAAGGTCTGACGTGAGCTCCGGGGCAGGGGCCTCCGGCGCGATTGCGGACGAAGAGACGGTCCGGCTCCTGCCCGATACGGCTCTCAGTTATTACTTCGAACTCCCGCGTGGCGCGAAGCTGACCGGGTCGGTTCGGCTAGTTTCCCTGGGCGATTCGAGGGACGAATCCGACCGGACGGAAGAGAGCATCGAACCTCCCGACGGCGTGTTCGTCATCGCCCTGACCGAGGCCAATGGCACGGAGCACGAGCTGATCTTACGCGATCTGGACGCGCTCTCGGACGGCAAGCCTTTTGGAATCGACGAGGCGCTGGAGCCATGGGCCGAATCGATGGTCGCGCTCAATATTGCATTCTCTGCCCGCGAATCCGCCGACGCCCAGGCGCAAAACGGCGCAGGCTCGATCCTGCTCGAACTGAAAGATCTGCGCATCGAAGGCGTCGCGGAAGACTTGGCCCGCGACGGCATCGACTCCATCCAAGGCGATTACAACGTCCTTGTCGTCCTGTTTGACACGCTGCGCGCCGATCACATCGAGGCATACAGCCCGGCTTCGCGCGCCCGGACGCCGCGCATGAACGCCTTGGCTTCGGGGGGGGCGACGTTCATGAACGCCTATTCGGTCGCGCCCTGGACCCGCCCGTCGGTCGCTTCGCTCCTGACGGGCTTCTACCCCTCGATCCACAAGGTCTCGCAATCCACTCGCCTGAGCGCGGACATCGCTTATCTGCCGCAGACTTTGAATCGCCTCGGATACAAGACCCTGTGTGTGACGAACAACGTGCAGTCATCGTCATCCTTTGGATTTGAACGCGGCTTCGATGCGATGCATGAAATTTATAAGGTCGCCGCCGAGCTGGAGATGATTTTCGATCCGGAGGCGCAGGCCGAGCGCGTCTGGACGCAATACGTCGAGCCATTGATTGAGGACGAATCGGACCGTCCTTTTTTCGCCTATTTGCACGAGATCGATCCGCACGCTCCATACACGCCGCCCGCGCCCTACGATGCGATGTACAGGGCCGGGCTGCGGGGTTTCATCGATAGCTCGCGCAAGGTCAGCAGCTTCATCAATGACGGCTCGATGAAGCTCGATCCAGGCGACGTACGTTATTTGGATTCACAATACAGCGGCGAAGTCACTTTCATGGATTCGTATCTGGGCTGGATTCTCGATCGGCTCGAATCCTCGGGACTGCGGCGCAATACGCTGGTGGTTTTCGTCTCGGATCACGGCGAGGAATTCATGGAACACGGCGGCATCCGTCACGGCCGCACGCTGCACGAGGAACTTCTCCGAATTCCGATGATCTTCTCGCTTCCCGGCGTCCTCCCCGAGGGCGCAACGCCGCGCACGCCCGTCCAGCTGGTCGATGTCGCGCCGACGATCCTCGACCTGCTCGGCCTCGAATCGCCCGGCGCAATGCAGGGCCGCAGCCTGCTCCCTCTGATGCTCTCCCCGGATCACGAGCCCCCCTCGGCGCCGGTCTTCGCGATGCTGAATTCGGAGATGCCGTGGTGGGCCATGCAGGTGGGGAATTGGAAGTTCATCCGCCGCCAGCGCAAAAACGGCCGGATGGAGTTCATGCTCTTCGACCGTGAATCGGACCCCACCGAATTGATCGACCTGTGGCCTCAGGAACTCATCCGCGGCAAGACGCTCGCTCAATCGCTCCGCCGGCGCCTGCTTGCGGATTCGAAGGACGGAACCGACGATGAATCCGCCAAGGTCCACGTCGAAGGGCTCTCGGCTGAAGCTCTGGAGAATCTACGCGCTCTCGGTTACATCGACTGAACGGCGACGCCCGCGCGAGTATAACGAAAAATCCCGCCCGCCGTTGGCGATTTTAGGGCCGGACAAGCACGCGTGAGCGAGGCTCGCTCCGGTTGCCCGCCGCGTCTTCGGCGACGACAGCATATTCATATTCGATCCCGGCGACCGCTGTTTCGTCCTCGAACGACGGATCATCCGCGCTGCCGATCAGCATGAGCGAATTGCCGACTC
>JAJFLK010000509.1 GCA_021772735.1 Candidatus Sumerlaeota bacterium
CGCCTGGAGCCTTTAGGTATGGGAGGTCGCATCGGCTCGATCCCAAACCCCCGGCCTCGCCAACGCTCCCAGTCTGCGGGAGCATCGAAAGCACGCCAAGTGCCCGCCATATTACTCAATTTACCGCGACTGTAAAAAGGAAAGTTTGCGAAGCCATGTGGCATTGCCCGTAATTTCCCCTGATTTTCCTCATCAGGCCCGATCGATATCCCGTCTGGGCTGCGGCTGCCGGGCCTTCCGAGCGCTCTAGTGCAGATTCACTTATGCCGAATCTCACCCAATTCGATTCGCGCTCTAATTGCCGACCTCCTTTGAGCCGATAAGCTCTCCAGCACAAGGCCGACGAATTGAGGTCATCATGTCAGAAAGAACCAGAGTCATCAAAATCGGCAACGATGCCAAAGTTACATTGTCTTTCCCCGGAATGACCGGCCGTTATCTCGTCGTCGAAGAGGCTGAGGGACAGATCGTCATCAGCCCCTTCGACCTCCGCTGGTACTCCATGGGCGATTCCATCGCGAAACTCGGCGACAACCTTCATTTCGTCGCGTCCGATGACGACGCCTGGACGTCAGTCTAACCTTTTATTATACAACATGATATGAGAGCGGCGATGATCGGCAGCGCCCTGAATCGCCAGGATCGTATTCGCTGCTGCGCCCCGGCGGCGGCTGCGGCTCGGGCCGACCCATTTCGAGCGGAGTCCGAGAAGAACAAGCTGCCTGGTCTGCGGTGTATCAATTTAGACTCATGCGGGCCGATCCGATTGCCGAAACAGCTACTTGAGAGGCATTGAGGGGCATCGCACGACATCCGCGCGGCGCCGCCTGCGCTGCCCCATCGAACCAAGAGTTTACTTCAGGAGAACGTGAGTCATGCCGGAGATCATCGTCAAACTCGGGGACAACGTCGTTCACAAATACTTCCTGTATAAAGACGTCGTGACGATTGGCCGGGCGCCGGACAATGAGATCTCAATCGAGAATCTCGCCGTCTCGCGTCGGCACATTGTCATCCGCTGTGTCGAAGGCCGCTATTACGTCGAGGACAACAACAGCGCCAACGGGTCATACGTCAACGGAGTCAAGGTTTCCAAGACTGAGATTCAGGACAAGGACATCATCACGGTCGGCAAGCACAAGCTGCACTTTTACAATCAGCAGATGGCCGTCCCGCAGGCAGAGCTGTCTCAGGCCACGATGCTCGTAGCTCCACCGAGCACCAAGAGCGCCGTCTTGCGAGTCGTCCAGGGCAAGCAGGCCGGAGAGACTTTCAGCATCGAGAGCATCGAGACGACGATCGGCCGTGCTGCGGACAACGACGTCCGCCTGAACGATTGGTTCGTCTCCAAGCATCACGCCCTGGTCGTGCGCAAAGGTTCGATTTTCTATATTCGTGATCTCGCGTCATGGCGTCACACCCTTGTCAACGGCGTGGCCGTCCAGGAGCAGGCGCTCAAGGCGAACGATCAGATCCAATTCGGTCCGAAAACGACGGTCGTCTTCGAGCTGCAATCCGCTGCCACAATCGATGCCGCGCCAGACGGACGAATTCCGGTCGAGCTCTCCAGCCCCGAGCAAGCGGGACGCAAGGCAGATTCGACCAAGGTTGATTCGGTCATGTCCGAAATTCGGAGTAACGAATCCGGCCCGTCGCTCGAGTCCAACGGGGCTTGTGTGACCGAGGACGATGAGCCTCATACGACCGTTCTCCCTCTGGACGCGGTCCACGGTCCTCTTGTCGATTCAGCCGATTCTGAGCCGGCGAGCGAACCCCAGCCCGAAGCGGACCTCGACGATGACGAAAGCGGCTGGTCCCGATTCGTCTCGAACGACATCTTCGAGACCGCTGAGGTCGATCCGCATCAAAACGTCCATCCGGTCCCGCCGGTTGAATTAAACGCTTCAGATGAGGCCGAGGAAATGCTGGAAGAGGAGCAGGCGTCGTGCGAAGATGCCGACCGCCCTGACGAAACCTTGGAAGACCGAGCGGTTGATGAGCAAAAAGAGTCTGAAGAACAAGCCACTGACGAACCCGGCGAGCCGGCCGCAGGCGATGACGAAGAACGCGCCGAGGCCGAAGCGCGCGAGATGACTGACGATATCTCTTCGGTCGCGACGGAGCTTTCGGGCGCCGACGCCGAGGAGGTCGCGATGTGGCTCAAGGCTCTGCAAAACTCATCCAAGGTTATTCGCAAGCAGGCTCAACGCAAGCTGAAGGTCCTGACCGGCCGCGAATATGAAATCGAACTCGAATAATTCGACCCCCCGTCGCATCGCAGTATTCTCTGACATCCACGGGAACCTTCACGCGCTTCAGGCCGTGTTGAAAGCGATAGACGACCTCGGCATCGAGGAAATGATATGCCTCGGTGATGTCGTCGGCTATGGCGCTCGGCCCAACGAGTGCGTTGACCTCCTCCGCGAGCGCGGGATAACCACCCTTGCGGGCAATCACGATCACGCCGCGATCGACAGGACGGACATCACTTTCTTCAACGATATTGCGAAGCAGGCGGTCTATTGGACGCGCGAAGAGCTTACGCCGGAGAATCTGGAATGGCTCGGCAATTTGCCGTACGTCTACGAGTTGAGTTCGAAGTTTTACTTTGTCCACGCCTCACCCCGCGATCCCGAAGCCTGGAATTATGTCCTCACATTCGGCGAGGCTCGCAGCTGCTTCGAAGCCTTCGAGCATATGGTTTGCTTTATTGGCCACTCGCATCAGCCGGCCGTCGTCGAAATGAGCGGCACCGAGCTGAGCTGCCCCGAAGGTCACCTGGTTCCGCTGCGTGATGGATGCCGATATCTGGTCAATGTCGGCAGTGTGGGGCAGCCGCGCGATCGCAATCCCGCCTCGTGTTTTGTCCACGTCAATCTCGACACCAATGAAATCCGTTATGTCCGCGTCGAATACGAAATCGGAGCCGCGCAAGAGGCTATCACGGAGGCAAAACTGCCACCCGAACTCGCCGAGCGGCTCGCTTACGGATGGTGATTACGGCCACCTTGGCCGCGTAATTCCCGATTCAATCTGAGGAGGCATGTGCGAATGAACTGCATCTATCGTTGGGCCGCTCCCGCCGTATTGCTGCTGATCGTCGGTTTTTCGTCGGGATGCAATCGTTACGGGATCAATCGCTATTATGATTTCCGAGACATGCTGGCGTTGGGAGCCGGCGTATCCACCGAAAACCCGAGCACCGGGTTCGCGCCGGCAAGTCTCGGGGTTTACCTCGAAGTCACGGATTTCGTTCATCTGGGCGCGATCACGCATAACGGCCTCACCGCCGAATCCGACCTGCGCGGCAGCTTTGCTGGTCCCGAGCGACGCACGCGCTTTGGATTCGCCTGGTGGCAAATGCTTCGAATCCAGCAGGATTATGGCCAAGGGACGTACAATGTTTTCAAGAACCCTGAATTCCCCTGGGTCGATCGCATGGGGCAATATGGCATGCGCCATCGAGGTCATCCCGCCAAGCGGTTGAATTACGAATATTTCTCCCACAACTTCCAGCAGGGAATGTTTCTTCTGCCCCGGGGCTGGCATTATTGGGAATACATCGGGGCCGAAGTCGCTATCTCCGATCCGTTTCTGACCCATCTCGGCGTCATGCTGAAATTCGGATTCGACGTCTCCGAACTTTCAGATTTCGTTCTCGGCATTTTCAATGTCGACTTCAAAAAGGATGACCTGAGCCCGGACGAATATGCCTTTCGTGAGCGTCTCATTAATCTCCCCGTTGAGGCTGTTCCGGCCGAGGCCATGCCGGATGATGCTGCGCCTGCCGATCCCACGCTGGATGAGGGAGCGTGATTCCGGGCGGCCTTTGGGGGTTCGCTCCGCGATCCGGCACGCCTCAAACTCACGCCTTGCCCGGTGTCCTGCGGGCCTTGGGTTCAATTCGATTCCAAGCGCCCCTGGGAACGGCGCTTACCGGGCGCCCTTCCGGCTCTTCGGCTTTGATTTTCGCTTGATGTTTTCGCTTCTTATCGGGCACTATCCTAGAGGTGTTGGTGGGAACGTTTCTCACCCCGAACTTCGGTCGTTTGCCGGAGGGAAGGCGT
>JAJFLK010000510.1 GCA_021772735.1 Candidatus Sumerlaeota bacterium
CTGATATACTCCCAATACCCGAACGAATACCTGAGCCTGTTCGAAAATGCCGCAACGCTGAAGACGCCCTTCCACCGCCACGAAAAAACCTTCATCCCGATACAGACCCACGAATGGGTCGGCGGCTTCCTTGGGCGAAAGTGGGGGCTTGCCAAGCCGATAATTGAAGTCATACGATCTCATAACAGAGTCGAGAGCGACGAAAACATCTCTGCAAAAACGCGCGAATTCGTCGCGCTCGTTGCACTCGCAAATCTGCTGGCCAAGAAACTTGGATACTCCCCCGAACCCGAACTCGAAGACGACCTCACCGCTTCGATCCCCTTCCGCATTCTCCAAATCGAACCGAGTGTTCTCACTGAAGCCGAAAACGACCTCACCGCACTGATCGACGATCAACTGATGTCGTTCGGGTAGGGACGGAGCTGGCCCCCGGTCCAGACTGCAAGCTGTCCCTTCGAGATGTGCCACAAATCGTTCTCCCGAAGTTCAACTTCGCGTCGAGATTTCTTCCGTTGTGCTCTTCGTGCCGTGGTGGCGAATAAACTCAAACCACAACGTCACAACGGACACGACGCAGATCAGACAACGATTCGCTTCAGACCATCTTTTAGCAGGGGAACATTGAAGTTGATGAGGAGGCCCAGGCGCTTCCCTCTCAATTTAAGGTACGTGAGCAACTGCGCCTCAAACAGAGGCATCATATTGGTCACGGCCTTCAGTTCGACGATGACCTCGTCATCAACGAGCAGATCCAGGCGCAGTCCCGCGTCAATCTGGATCCCGTCGTACACGACCGGCAGCGCAAGCTGACTCTTAAACGGAATGCCTCGCTTGGTCAGCTCGTGGCACATGCAGGCTTCATATACTGATTCTAGAAGCCCAGGCCCGAGTTTGCGATGCACCGTAAATGCCGCATCGAGCACCTGGGCCGCAATCATATCTGTCTCTTTTGGTATCGGTTCGAACATATCTCCTGGGTGTTTCTGGAACGTTGTGCTCTTCGTGCCGTGGTGGTGAATAAATTCAAACCACAACGTCACAACGAGCACAACGAATTCAAGACTTGGCGGCAGTCGCCTCCTCGACGATTCGGATTTCCTCACCGGCAAAAGTTCGTATTCCTTTGTGTCCTTCGTGCCGTTGTGGTGAAAAAATACAATCGACCGGGAGTCACGAGACGAACGGGCAAACGAGTCTGTCGATTCACGTCCGGACAACGATTGTCGCTCGGCCAAGCTGAGGTCGCCCGTCTTGAGGCCAGCTTCCCATCTTGATTGTTGCCGATCCGAACGGGGCGCAATAGGCTCGCCGTCGGGCCAGTTCTGTGATCCGCCGAGGATGGGTAACGAGTTTGAATCACGAAGAACAGAATATCAATCCAGCCGGAGATCCTGTGGGGGTCGAGGCGCGCGTCTTCGGGCGTTACTTGATGGGCGAGGCGCCCTCGGATGAACTTGCAACTCGATACGCTCGGGCCTGCGCGACGCTTCTCCCCCGAATTGAAGCCGCCACTCCCGCCCGCGAAACCCGCGACGAGGCCGTTGTCCGCATCGCCGTCACCCGTCCTTGGACGCTGGGATGCCTCGAAGCCGCGTGCGCGCTGGGTCGGCCCGATGCGTTGCTGCGGCGCAAATTGCTCATCATGGCCGCCGTCCTTGAGGCCGCACCCGATCGCGCCGAGTGGTTCATCAAAGACCGCACCGGCGCCGCCGAGGCGGTGTGGGTGCTCGCGCTGGCCGGGCTGCGCAGCGGTGCCAGGGTTTTCATCGGCGGAATCCTGCTGGCGTTCGTTCGCGGGGGGCGTGGGTGATGCGCGACTCGAGCGAAGCAATCAACGTGAACGATCTCATCATCTTCGGCGGGGGACGTGGGTGATGCGTATCTTCGGCGAAGCAACCGACGTCATCGTCATCGGCTCCGGACCCAGCGGTGCGCAGGCCGCCGCCGCGCTTGTCGAAGCCGGCGTGCGGGTGCTCATGCTCGATTACGGCAACGTGGACGAGACGTATGCTCCGGCGATCCCCGAGAAACCTTTCAGCCTTCTGCGCCGCACCGATCCCGACCAGCATCGTTATTTTCTCGGCGAGCGGTTCGAGGGTGTCCCCTTCGGGCGCGTCCGGGTCGGCGCGCAGTTGACGCCGCCCCGGCTTCACGTCTCGGCCGATGTCGAGCGCCTCATGCCCATCGCCGCCGGGGCGTTCGGCCCGACTGAATCCCTTGCGCTGGGCGGACTGGGCGCGGCGTGGGGAGCGGGCGCGTTCCCGTTCAGCGATGCCGAACTGGCGGGCATGCCGCTGACGCGCGGCGAACTCCAGGAACACTACGAAGCCGTCGCCGAACGGATCGGCGTCTCCGGCGCGCGCGATGATCTTCGAGCGTTCTATGGCAATCTGGAAAACCTGCAAAACGCGCTGCCGCTCGATACATGCGCCGAGCGCGTCATGGATGCTTACGCCCACCGCCGCGAGGATCTGAACCGGCGCGGCTTTGCGCTGGGCCGACCCTGGCTGGCCGCTTGCAGCCGCGAACACCGAGGGCGCGGCCCCCACCCGCTGCACGATATGGATTTCTGGAGCGATGGCCGCAAGGCCGTCTATCGACCGCAATGGACGATCGAGGAACTCAAAGAGCGCGACAACTTCACCTACCTTGCGCGCCGATTCGTGACGCGATTCAAGGAAACAGACAATTGTTCCGTCGAAGTCCACACCCGCCGCGCCGACGACCAGAGCGAGGAGACGTATCGCGCTCGCGCCGTCGTGCTCGCGGCCGGGACGATGAGCACCGCGCGGATCGCGCTGCGTTCGCTCGGGCTTTATGAGACGCGGCGGCCGCTCGTCTGCAACACGTATACGTACGTCCCGATGATCAACCTCGGGATGCTTGGCCGCCGCTGCGAAGATGCGCGGCACAGCCTCTCCCAGCTCTCGGCCATCCTGACGCCCGAGGCGCAGGGCTCGGCGCATGCAGGATCACCGACCGGCGTCGTTCAAGGGCAGATGTATTCGTATCGCTCGTTGCTGACGTTCAAGCTTCTCAAAGAAGCGCCGCTGCCGGTCAAGGAAGCCATGCGCGTGATGCGAGCGCTGACTCCGTTGTTCGCGATCCTCGGCATCCATCACGAAGACCGGCCGACGGCGGGCAAGTATCTGCGCCTGCGGCAGACCCCTGACGGCGATCCCACGGCTGACCGGCTCGAAATCCATTACGAGATCGATGACGACGAGACGGCCATCCAGCGCCGCAACGAACGCCGGATGATGAGCGGTTTCCGCAGGCTCGGCTGCTGGCCGATCAAGGCCGTGCGCCCGGGTCACGGCTCGTCCATTCATTACGGCGGCACCTTCCCGATGGATGGTTCGGGCGGCGAGCTGACGTGCGACGACGACG
>JAJFLK010000052.1 GCA_021772735.1 Candidatus Sumerlaeota bacterium
AGGCGTGCGGCCCCGGCGAACTGGTCGTGCCCGACCCGCCGCTTCCGCCGGACTCGAACCGCAGGAGGCAAATTGTCGCTCGGCTAATGATCGATCATAAAAAGCTTATTCGCGAGCAGGGACACAAATCATTCCGCGACATCCTGCTGGCCGTGACGCGTGATCCGGCCATGCTCATTTATCTCGACAATCGGGAGAATCGAGCCGGCAAGCCGCAGGAGAATTACGCGCGCGAGGTGATGGAGCTCTTCTCACTGGGCGTGGGCAATTACACGGAGCAAGATGTGCGCGAAATAGCCCGTGCGTTGACCGGCGAAATCGTCAATCCGCAGTGCTCTTTTAATTTCCCGTACGACTATGTTTTCTTTGCGCCCTTCCATGACACGGGAACCAAGAACATTTTCCCGCCCTCTACGCCGGTTAATAACGGGTCCTTGCCCGATACTGAGGACGTGATCAATCTTATCGTGGACCGAATCAGCGGTAACACGTCCATCAGCGCGGCCCATGCCACCATCCCGGCTACGGCGCTTCACATGGCTTGGAAGTTCATCAACTGGTTCGTGCATGAGGATATTGCGATCGACGATCCCGCCGTGGCGGAGCTGGGAACAATTTTCTACGCCGTTTCGAGCAATGGGTTTCGATATGACGTTCGCGAAACGCTTC
Source organism: Candidatus Sumerlaeota bacterium (assembly GCA_021772735.1). Lineage (GTDB taxonomy): Bacteria > Sumerlaeota > Sumerlaeia > MVZB01 > JAJFLK01 > JAJFLK01. The sequence continues at coordinate 670 of JAJFLK010000052.1, forward strand.
GGGCTCTGTTCAAGTCCCAACTATTCTATGACACGACCTATCGATACAAAATGTACAAACGTCCGGCCGATTTTGTGGTCACGGCATTGCGGAACCTGGATCTCGAAGAGACCTCGTATGCCAATATTGCCCCGGGGGCGATGGAATTGATGGGGATGGGCCTCTTCCAGCCGCCCAACGTTGCGGGTTGGAATCACGGCCGGGCGTGGATCAATGCGACGAGCCTGGTCGTGCGATTCAATTACGCCGATCGCCTCTCGACTCCAGCCATCATGACCAACGCCTACATCGACGGCCTCATCGGGACGACCGAAATCACGAGCACGAATGATAATGCGGGGATGAAGGAATATTTCAGAGCACGGCTGATTCAGACGGCGCTGCGTCCCGAGGAGGACACGATTCTGGACGCCTTTCTGGCCGGCGTCATCGGGTACCGGGCGAAGATCCGGGGGCTGGCTCACATTTTCATGACGCTACCACGGTATCAATTGAAGTAATCCCGCGTGGCGAATCGCCGAGGTAGAGGAGAGCAGATGAAAGTTTCAAGACGAAATGCGCTGAAAGTCGGGCTGTCGAGTCTTGCGTTCCACACCCTTCAAGCCTCCGCCCCGACATGGATTGCTCGCTCGGCAAATGCACTTGTGGACTGCCTGCCGCAGGACAGAATTTTGATTATTCTTCAGCACGAAGGGGGGATCGACGGACTCAACGCGGTCATCCCTGTCGAGGACGCGCTTTATTATAACGCCCGTCCCACCCTCGGCGTCCCCAAACTGAGTGCGCTCGATATCGGCGATGGACTAAACCGATTACATCCGCGCCTGCCCAAGATCTCGCAGTGGTACATGCAAGGCGAGGTGGCGGTCATTCAGCGTGTGGGATACGTCAACCCGAACCTCTCGCACTTCGTCTCGACCGATCATTACGAATTCGGGACGGTTCCGGGAGAAGCCCCCGAAACTCAGGGATGGGTTTCGCGGTTCTATGGCAATGCCTGCTCCGGCGCGGGCGCTCCGGGCGCGCTCGATATGCTGGCGGCCGGGCGGGGGCGCGTGCCGGATGCCATGTTCGGCGATCCGACTTACACACCTCCGGCAGTTGTGGACGCGGCTTCCGCCGAGCTGACCGCCAGCAATAATCCCACAGCCCGTCTGAGCGCGATCACCGCGGTCAATTCCATTCCGACATCGGATCCGGACATCGACTTTCTTCAGCGTAGCGAAAACATCGCCGAAGCCGCCGTTGCCGATCTGATGACGGCGGCGCTTCAGACACCGCTTACGGCATATCCATCCGGCAGCCTGGGTGACGGGCTCTTGCTTGCATCTCAGATTATCCGAGCGGGATTCGACACGCGTATCTTCTACGTCAGCCAGGGCGGATACGATACGCATGCCAATCAGGTGGACGCCGGCGACCCGGTCAATAACGGCGATCACCCCGATCTGCTTGGTCAGTTCGACGATGCCGTCGATGCCTTCCTCTCCGAAATGCAGTTGAGCGGAAATCTGGACCGGGTTTTGATTATGACGTTCTCCGAGTTCGGACGCCGAGTGGACGAGAATGACAGTCTCGGGACCGATCATGGCGCGGCCAATTGCAGTTTCGTCTTTGGCGGGCTGGTCAAGGGCGGCATCTTCGGAGGCCAACCCGATCTGGCCGACCTACAGATCGGCAATATGAAACACGACATCGACTTTCGTTCGATCTATGCCAAGGTGATTAAGGATTGGCTTGCGGCTCCTCTGACTGGGACTTTCGATCAAAATATTATAGATACTGTGGTCGCCAATGATCTGCCCAAACTGGATTTCCTCGATTTTGTCAATGCCGTCCCATCGAAGGCCTGGCGGCAATATCAGTAACCGTCTCGCCGTCTGTGCAACCTTTTTCACGGCCCTGTGGACTGCCTCGGGAATGCCTGCGAGCGGCGGGGCCGCGCGGGCCGAGCAGGTTGTTCTCGAACGCGCGCTGGGCGGGTATAACGGCGTCGAGGACAACACGCTCTATGAGGAGCTGGTGGATAACACGAACGGCGGGATGCCCCACATCTATGCCGGGCGGGCAGGGACGCTCGGCGTCCGTCGTGCGCTGATTCGTTTTGATTTTACCGGGTTGATCCCCCGCCGATCCGTCATCGAATCGGTCGAACTGACGCTGGTTTTGAATCAATCCGGCAATGGGACAATCGACGGCGAGCCCTATACGCTGCACCGGCTCACGCGCGAATGGGGAGAAGGCGTCGCGTTGGCTTCAGACGACGGAGGCCGGGGGACTCCGGCCGACCCCGGAGACGCGACGTGGAACTGGGCCGAGTTCGGCCGGGAGCTCTGGACGCAGCCGGGCGGTGATTACCTCGCCGCTTCGAGCGCGACGCTCCCGATCGATCGCGTAAGCGCCGTTCGGGCCGATCCTTATACGTTTACATCGCAGGCCATGGTCGATGATGTTCAGTTGTGGGCCAACGCGCCGTTCACGAACTGCGGCTGGATCGTGCTGGGGAATGAGGCCGCCGGGATACGCAACGCCAGAAGATTCTTTTCCTCCGAAGCTGATGAGAATCGCCCGCGTCTCGTCGTCACGTACTCCGTCGTCAATAGCGTTGGGGATT
>JAJFLK010000511.1 GCA_021772735.1 Candidatus Sumerlaeota bacterium
ATTTTGAACGAGAACGGCAAGGAACGCGTGATGGCCGACATGGGCGATTTCATCAACGCGCATCTGTCCGCCGCCTGACCCGCCGTCCGACATCCACATGAAGCGCCTCGTCCGGGCCGGTCAGGGCGAATCGTTCTTGGAAAATTTTTCGACGAGCGCCCCATAAGCCTTGAGCTTCTCAGCGCCCTCGTTCCAGAACGAGACCCCGATCTGGCACGGGCCCGCGCGGTCGGCGTCGCAATTATTGTGATAGTCGATCCACACACCTTTCCCCGTCATCTCGAAAGTTTCTCCCAATTCTGGCAAGCGGAACCGGACGCGGATATCGCGCTTGCACGCGATAAGCTTGTGATACATGTGGCGCGTCAGCTCGCTTATCGAGACGCGCATCCCCCATCGCGAGATGTCGAAGCAAGTTCCGGGAATTGACGCGGGCTGGACGGTGTCTTCGGAGATCAGGATATCGAGCTGAACGTCGAACTCGGCGGGCCGTCGGGGCGCGCGGCGGCGCTCTTCCGCTATCGGAGGCTCCGAACTTTTCTTATTCGCATCCATCCCTGGTGACTTGCCCCCTGACGCCCAGCCCGGAGATCTGCCGTGGATAGGGAAACGCTTCACGGTGGCGCTTCGCCCAGTCGGCCGAGCTCTTCTGGGCTTATCGTCTGTTTTTCGGCCGACGCTTACACATTTCGGCTTTCGGGCTCAGTCCGATGCATGCTCCATAGAGCACAGGCCGATAGATCCCGCGCGCGCGATCGGTCGGCGAATCATCCAACGGCGATCCCCGGAATGAACTATGAGCTGTGCAGGAATTTCTTGACGGCAAAAATCGTGACCTGCCGGCCGACTTCGGCGATGGCGTCGGTCAAGTCGATTTCTTTCGGGCAGGCCGCGACGCAATTCTGCGCGTTGCCGCATTCATGGATGCCGCCGGTCCCCATCATCTCTTCGAGTCGCTTGCCCATTTCCTCGGGTCCGGAGGGATGCAAATTGAAGAACTCGACCTGCCCGATGACGGCGGGCCCGACGAAATCCGAGCGCCCGTTGATTTGCGGACAGACTTCCATGCAGCAGGCGCACGTCATGCACCGCGACCGGTTGTATCGGACTTGCTGATCCTCGGCCGAGAGCAGCGGCCCCTCGCCCATCGGATAAGTCCCATCGATCGGAACCCAGGCTCTGAATCGTTCCAGGTTCTTGAACATCTTCTGGCGGTCCACGACCAGATCGCGAACGACGGGGAATTTGGTGAGCGGGGCGAGTTCGATGGGCTGCTCGAGATTATCGACCAGCGAGGAACAAGACTGTTGCGGCTTGCCGTTGACGAGCATTGTGCATGCGCCGCAAACCTCTTCGAGGCACGCGCAATCCCACTGCACCGGCGTCGTCTCGCGCCCTTCGAGGGTGACCGGCTTGCGGGCGATATCGATCAGGCACGAGATGACGTTCTTGCCTGGGGCGTGCGGAACCTCGAAGTGCTCCCAGCGGGGGCGAGCCCCGGGCCCATCCTGTCGTTTGACTCTGAGCTGGACCGTCTTTTGCGCCATCGGTGTCTCCTGCATTCGTGGGGCCTGATTTCGGTGTCACTGCCCCATCGGCCCTCTGGCCCTAACTTCCTCATCGGCATCGCGCGGGCGATGCCCCATTAAGACTTGCTGTAAACGCGCGGCCTCGGCTTGATGATGGATGTGTCCACCACTTCGTATTCGAGCGAGGGCCCCTCTGGGGTGTGACGGGCCATCGTGGTCTTGAGCCAATTCTCGTCGTCGCGCTCTGGGAAATCGGGCTTGAAGTGCGCGCCCCGGCTCTCGTCGCGCCGCAGCGCCCCGAGGCAGATCACACGAGCCAGTTGGAGCATATCCTTCAACTGCCGCGTGCGCAGAACGTACTGATTGTAGACCCGGCTCGCGTCGTTCACGCCGACGTTCTCCCAGCGCTCAAGCAATTCGACGAGCTTCTCGTCCGTTGCGGCGAGCTTGTCGTTGTGACGGACGATTGTGCAGTTGTTCGTCATCCACTCGCCCATCTCGTCTCCCAGATCGTAGGGATTTTCTTTGCCCGTCATGCGATAGATATCGTCGAAGACTTCGATCTGGCGATTCTGCTCGGCCGCAAACGCCGAGGGCGCGACGTCATCGGCCGAGCGTTTCAGGCCGTTGATATATTCGATCGATTTCGGCCCGGCGACCATCCCGCCGAAGATGCACGAGAGCAGCGAATTCGCGCCGAGCCGATTCGCGCCGTGATACTGATACTCGACCTCGCCGACCGCGAACAGACCCGGGATGTGCGTCTGCTGCTCGAAGTCGACCCACATCCCGCCCATCGAATAATGAACGCCGGGGAAAATCCGCATCGGCGTCTTGCGCGGGTCATCGCCGGCAAACTTCTCGTAGATTTCCATGATGCCGCCCAGCCGGCGATTCAGGAATGTTTCGTCCAGATGGCTCAGATCGAGGTAGACCTGATTCTTTCCGTCGAGCCCGAGGCCTTCCTCGACGCAGACCGAGAAAATCTCTCGCGTCGCGATGTCACGCGGAACGAGGTTGCCGTACTTGGGATACCGCTCTTCGAGGAAATACCACGGCTTGCCGTCCTTGGGCACCCAGACCCGGCCGCCTTCGCCCCGGGCGGATTCGGACATCAGGCGCAGCTTATCCTCGCCCGGAATCGTTGTCGGATGGACTTGGATGAATTCGCCGTTGGCGTAAGCCGCCCCCTGCTGATAGCAGCGGCTCGCGGCCGCGCCGGTGTTGATATAACTGTTGGTGGACTTGCCGAAGATGATGCCAGGGCCGCCGGTGCAGATGTGCACGGCGTCGGCCGCGAAGTGGTGGATAGACATATCCGGATTGCAGATGGCCGTGATACCGATCACGCGGCCGTCGTCCTCGTCGCGGATCAGCGATAGGAATTCCCAGCTCTCGTATTTCGTGACGAGGCCGGCGACCTCAAAGCGGCGCACCTGCTCGTCCAGAGCATAGAGAAGCTGCTGGCCGGTCGTCGCGCCGGCGAACGCCGTGCGGTTATGCAGCGTGCCGCCGAACCTGCGGAAATCCAGGAAGCCCTCGGGCGTGCGGTTGAACGGGACGCCCATGCGTGAGAGCAGGTCGATAATTTGCGGCGCGGCGTCACACATCGTCTTGACCGGCGTTTGATTGGCGAGGAAGTCGCCGCCGTAGATCGTATCGTCGAGGTGGATATCCGGATGATCGCCCTGGCCCTGCTGGTCCTTGGCGGCGTTGATGCCGCCCTGGGCGCAGACCGAATGGCTGCGCTTGACCGGGACGATGGAGAACAAATCCACGGCGACGCCCATTTCGGCGATCTTGATGGTCGTCATCAGCCCGGCGAGCCCTCCGCCGACGACGATGATCCTTTGCTTGGCCATGAACTCGTTCTCTCCTGTTGCTCCGAGGCGGGCGGATACAGTTGCCCGCCGGTCCTCTTCACGCGCGATGCCGCGCCCTGAATGTTCTACGCGATGACGCCGCGCAACGATTCGATCAGATAAAGGACCGTCTCGGGCGCGGCCTTCATCGCCTCAATAGCCTCGGCTGCTTCGGGGGCGGCTTCGGGCATGAAACCGCGAATCGACCAGAGCGCCATGCCGGAAAGCACAAGGCCGACGCCTGCCGCAACCGCGCCGGCGACTTTCTGCGAGGTCGGCCCGACGGTCAGACCCCATGTGATCGCCGCCGTCGCGATGCCGTTGGCACAGTGGAAGCATGTGCAGACGATCCCCACGACGTAAAACGCGAGAAGGAACTTGTTCGCGAAGACGTCAACCATCGTCGCGTGCAGATCCACGTCGTCGCCGATCCCGTGCAGGATTCGAATTGTGATGACGTGAAAAACCAGGAACGCCAGAATCGGAAAGGCCGTCACGCGCTGGAGGACATACATCCAGTTCTTCGCCGGGTTGTTTGCATAAATCGTGTAATCGCCCGAATAGATGATCTTGATGCCGTATGCGATGTGGAATGCGAAAGGCAGGCCGAGGCCGAAGATTTCGATCAGAATGATATAGGGGAAGCCGCGGATGTGATCGGCGGCCTCGTTGAACCGTTCGGCGCCTTGCAGAGCATAGGAGTTCGTCCAGAAATGCTCGGCGAGGAAGACGGTCATCGGGACGATGCCGGTCAGCGAGTGGAGCCGACGGAGGATAAATTCTTTGTAAGGTACTTCGGGCATTTACGGCTGGCCTCCGGTGGCCGGGCGAGGGGCGATGCTGTGGCATCGTCGCATGTCGCAATTCGTGAGACTTGAGAGCCGGTCGGCGACTGGTTTATCAGGGAGAAATTCCTCGATCGCCACCCCCGAACTCACAAATTTTCCCCGTCATCATTGAGGATGCGCTCGGGATTGTCAACTTGACGATCGGCCCGGGTTTTCTTCGCGCGGCTCGGCTTGGAGATTCGTTGTGCTCTTGGCGCCGTCGTCGTGAAAAAAGGAAAACCACAACGAGCACAACGGGCACGACGAAGAGAACGGAACCCATATCTCGGATCGAAACGAGAGCCGCCGGGGAAACTGCGCCCTCGAAATCTGCGCGATCTGCGTCATCTGCGTCATCTGCGGATGACCCTCTTCGCGCCCAGTCCGAAAAGCTGGGACAGACGCCCACTTTCAGCGAAGTCATTCGGCTTGAGAAAGCCGGGCGTGAAAATAGGAGCCAATCCCGGTTTTTCTCACGCTCCCCGATGATCCGGGCCCGGTTTCTTCCCATCCGCCGAGATTGACCTCAGTGCCGAATTAACGCATAATGCGGACACTTGGGCCGATGGGCTCGGGCACGTGTCGCATTATCAAGGGTATTTGCCGGGGGACGGTCGGCGTCGAATCAGGTCGGGCCGTATTGTGCGTGGAGTTTGGATATGACCGTTCAAGATGCAGCCGTTCGCGGCCTCGATGAAATTCTCGCTGCCTCGGCGGCTACGGATTATTTCAAAGACGCGATTCGCGGCCTTTCGGCCGGAGGGGCGCACCGGGCAATTCAATTCAATGCGGCGAGTCCTCCGATCAAGGTACTGCGCTTCGCCATGAAGCTTCTCGATACGCATCCCGAAATCGAATTCACTTCTCTCCTGATCGAAGGCCAATCCAGTTGCTCCGGGTACGTCGGGACCGCGACTGCGCAGCCGGGCGACATGAAAATCGATTTCGATTGGGATTGCGCGTGGAAGGCCGGCGAGTGTGGCTGGAAAGACGCTTTCGGCGATCCCAATCAGCTCCGTGCCGCGCAGACTTTCGGCTATCAATGTTTCAGGACGTTCTCCGCCGTCGGCGGCTGACCGGCCGTCGGACGATTAATTAGGGACAGTTACCTATTTCCCGGACCGACTGGCGCGACGGCGCAGCTACCCAAGGAAATAGGTAACTGTCCCTAATTAATTGGCACCCGGTCAGCTCGCCGAGCCCTCGTGGCGTCGCGCGAGGGCCTGCTTCAGGATCTTGCCGCTTGAGTTGCGGGGCATCTCGTGGAGCAGCTCGATGTGGCGCGGGCATTTGTATCCCGAAAGCCGCGCGCGGCACCACGAGCCGATCTCCTCGGGTCCGAGGCTTGCGCCGGGATGCGGGACAATGAATGCCGCAATGGTCTCGCCCCAATCGGTGTGCTTGATACCGACGACGGCGGCCTCGGCCACGGCTTCGTGCGCGCTTAAGGTCATCTCTACCTCGCGGGCGTAGACATTGAAGCCGCCGCTGATGATCACGTCTTTCGTGCGATCGACGATCCAGTAATAGCCGTCGGCGTCGCGCCGCCCGAGGTCGCCGCTTGCGAGCCAGCCATCGCGGAGCACCTCGCGCGTCGCCTCTTCGTCGCGCCAATATCCGGCCATGACGTTGCGCCCTCGGATCCAAATCTCTCCGACCTCCTCGGCCATGCAATCATCGGGGACATCGCAGTCTCCGCTTCGGATCCGAAGCTCGCAAATCTTCGTGGGCTTGCCGATCGAGCCGAGCTTTGGGTTGCCGACCCAATGCTCATCGCGGCCGAGCGTGGTGATCGGGTACGGCGCTTCGGTCATGCCGTAAATATGGACAAGGGCCGGGCCGATGCGCTCGATGAAGGGAGCAAGTTTTTCGACAGCCATCGGCGCGCCGCCATACATGACGGTCCGAAGTGAGGAGAGATCGGCGGCTTCAAACCTGGCGGCTGCGGCCAGGCGGTGGAGAATCGTCGGAACGGCGAACATCGTTGTGATGCCGTGGTGTTCGATCAGATCCAGGCACACATCCGGATCAAACTTTTCGACGATGACGTTCGCGCCTCCGGCGGCAAGGACGGGATACATCATCGCGCCGCTCGCGTGGGTCAGCGGCGCGGCGTGCAGCGCTCGGTCCGATGAACCCAAGGTGTGCAATTCAGTTTGCAGATTCTCAAGCGAGGCAAGATAGACCCCGTGCGTCAGGACGGCCGCGCGCGCTCCGCCCGTCGTGCCCGAGGTATAGCGGAGGCGCGCGATGTCGCCCTCGTCAATTTCCAGCTCGGGCCTCCGGGGCATGGTCTCCTCGATGGATTCTTCAAACGAGATCCACGGCAATGACGCGACGGAGGCGAATTTCTTCGTCCGTCTCTCGTCGCCAGTGAGGATCAGGCGCGGTATGGCGCGGCTTTTTCCCGCCTCGCCACCGTCCTGAATCGCGGCGAGCGTTTGGGGCCGGGCCATGCACTTGGGGTCGGCGATCAGCGCGGCGGGCTCGCACGAGCCGATAGCGGCCTGGACCTCGGGCCATGTCAGGCGGGTGTTGAGCGCCATCCAGATGTATCCGGATTGGAGCGCGGCGAGTTCCGCTTCGATGGCTTCGTGAGAATTCGGCAGCCAGGCCGCGACGACATCGCCGCGGTGGAGCCCGAGTCTATCGAGGGCGGCGCTCAGGCGGTCCACGCGATCCCAAAGCTGGGCATGGCTCCAGCTTGCGCCCGAGCCCGCGTCGATGACGGCCGGGTCCAGGGCGAACTGGCCGGAGCTCTCGCGGATTCGATCGACAACATGCATAAAGTTGTGGCGTGCCGAAGCATCGGCGTTCGAGGTCGGGTCTGGCGAGTTATGTCTTGGAAGGTTCGGGAAGCTTGATCGGCTGGGCAAGGAGGCCGCGGCCGATGACTTTCATTTCGAGGATCGGCTCAACGCCTTCGAAGATCGGCAGGACCAGCGCGTCGACCGTGTATCGTGAGATGGGATACTCTTCGGCGTAACCCCAGCCGCCGTGAATGACCTGGGCGCGCTGGCTGACTTCGACGGCGACTCGGCTGGCGAAAAGCTTGGCCATCGCGGCGAGCAGCGTCGCGCGCTCGTGCTTCTCATCCATCGCGCGCGCGGCGGAGTACGTCAACTGGCGCGCGGCCTCGATTTGAGTCGCCATGATTCCGATTTCGTATTCGGTGCTTTGAAACTCAGCAATCGGTTTGCCGAACTGAGGCCGTTCAAGAGCATACTGCGCGGCAGCCTCAAGGCTCGCCTGGGCCAGGCCCAGTCCGCGCCCGCCGGTCTGGAGCCGACCCGCCGCGAAGCCATCCATTTGAAGATAGAAGCCGCGCCCTTCGCCGTCTTTGCCGCCGACGAGGTTCTCGGCAGGGACAAAGTAGTCTTCGATCTTGAGCGTGAAAGAATGCATCCCGCGATAACCGGGGGTCGCGTCCGCGCGGCCGACCATTTTCCCGCCGCCGCTCTGCGTCATTTCGAATTCGTGGCCGTCGAAGGCGTCTTTCTCGACGATGAACAGGGAAAGTCCACGATGTCCGGCCTTGGGATCGGGATTGGTTCTGGCGAGCAGCGCAAGGATGTTTGCCCGTCCGGCGAAGGTGCACCAGGCCTTGGACCCGTTGATCAGCCATCCCTCGACGCCGTCCTGCGTCGTCTGTGTCGCGCGGCAGGCCAGGCTTGCGACGTCCGAGCCGATGTTGGGTTCGGTCACGGCGACGCCGACCATTAACTTTCCGCTCGCCACGGGTTCGAGCCATTTACGCTTTTGTTCCTCCGTGCCGCCTTTCAAGAGCGCCTTGGCGAGGATCTCGGGCCGCGTGATCAGGCTGCCCGAGGCCGAGAGCGACGCGGCAGAAAGCTCTTCGGTCGCGATGATCATCATCAGATTGCTCATCCCGACGCCGCCATAATCGATCGGGATCGACATGCCGAAATATCCGAGCTCAGCCATCTGCTCGATCAAGCTCTCGGGCACGAGCAGATCCTTGCGATGGATCTCTTCGGCCTGCGGGGCGACGACGTCCCGCGCGAAGCGGCGGGTCGCCGTCCTCAGCTCGGTCTCCTCGTCGCCTCCAGCCCATATCCAGCGATTATTATCGAGATCGCCGTCCAGGACAAAGCGGCCGAGAGCTCGAAAGTTTTTCTCTGAAAGGACGTGGCGAATCGTCAGGCGTGAGAGGTCGTTCCAGAGCGTGCGGCGCAGATCGTTCTCGTCCAGCCCGAAATCTTCGAGTGATTGGTGAGCCTCAGTCAGGAGATCTCGGGCGACCTCGCAGATGAAGATTCGCGTGGAGAGATCGATGTAAGTATCGACCTCGCCGTGAACGCGCAGGTATTCCAGCCCGTATTCGAGCAGGTGGAACGCCGCTTCAATACGCGTGGCGAGGCTCGCAATCTTGCGAACCAGAACCTGGTGATCGTCGATCGCCCGGCCGTGATTTGTTAACGTGCCGACGTTGTTGATCGCCTTCTCAAGCAAGCGTTGGCTCAACTCAAGGACGCCTTTTGCCGCAATAATATCGGAAACTTCGTTCGCCTTGACGCTCATCGGCCACTCCCGGCTCAGCGATCTTTACGTCCGATCCCTCTTGGGAATCAGCACACAGTAATCCAGATCCAACACGACATTCGGGTGGTAACGCTCCCGCTCGGTCTCTTCGTCCATGACCTTCACGTCCAGCGGGGCATACTCCGGGTCTTGATTCTTAACCGCAATCAACCGAAGACGCAAGCCTCCGGCATCGGTCCGGCCGGGCAGCTCGATTTTTTCCAGGATCTCGCTAAACGCGTAAAGCGTATCTCCAGCGTGTGTCGGGTTGGCGTGCGCGCCGCCGTTCCAGGCCAGGATGCGCAGGGCGTTCTCCAACCCGTTGAAACTCAACGCTTTGGCGACGGAGACGATGTGGCCCCCGTAGATCAGCCGCAGGGAACCGGGCGAATCGCGCATGAAGTGCTGATCGAAGTGGACCTTGGCGGTGTTCTGGTAAAGCCGGGTGGCCGTCATGTGGTCCGATTCCTCCAGGGTCATCCCCGAGCCGTGGTGGACCAGCTCGCCGGGGGCGTAATCCTCCCAAAACCACCGCCCACCGGTCGCGCGCGCTTCGAATTTCGAGAGGTCAAGCTCGGGGCATGTGGGCAAATCGGCGGCATCGACCTCGGCCGGCAGATTCGGGATGGCCTTCTCGTCGGTCGCCTCGCCGGCCAGTTTCTTGCGCACCATCACCCAACGATAATATTGCAGAATCAGATCCCCGGATTGATTGAAGCCTTGAGTCCGGACGTAAACATTGCCGGTCTTTAGGTTGCTGTTCTCTTTTTTGCCGATCACTTTGCTGAGCGCACTGAGCGTATCGCCGGGGTAGACGGGAGCCATGAACCGCACGTCGGCATAACCCAGGTTCGCCACGGCGTTCAGAGAGATGTCGTTCACGCTCTTGCCGAAGACGATGTTGAAGACCAGCAGGTCGTTGACGACTTCACGCCGATAGCCGAGGCTCTGGGCGAATTCCGCATTGCAGTGAAGGGGAAACCGATCGCCCGTCAGGGCAATATACAACGAGCAGTCGCCCTCGGTGATTGTCCGGGCGACGGGGTGATCCAGAACCTGGCCGATCTCGAAATCTTCGAAGTAATTTCCGGGGTTGGATTTACCGCTCAATCAATTCCACCTCGTTTGGGGGCTTCGCACGTTCGTGACGTTGCGTTCCGCGCTCGCCAGGCTCTCGGCGCTGTTCACTGCGCGAATCCGGGCGCCGGGCACGCCGCACGGGGCATGCCATTCGTTGAGCGTCGGATCAAGATCGAAGATCGTCGGCCTCGGCTTTGGATACAAGATTCAGCTCCAGCGCTTTTTCGAGCGGCAGCAGGCGCTGCGCGGTCGCCCGTCGCAGCCTTGCGCGCAGGTGGCGATCCGTCGCGCGGTCGGCCATGTATGCGTTGCGTCCGTCGCCGATCATTGTCGCGCCGGCTCCCGAAGCCACGCTCTCGGTATAGGCCTCGCTGTCGCGCAGATCCTTTTCGATCTGGGTCTTCGGAATTGCAGTGCGGTATGCCGCCATGACCATGAGCAATTGGAGCGGATGGCCGACCCATTTGCCGCTCATTCCGAGCTCGATGCCGTGGATGCCGTCGTCGTAGGTCTCGGCAAGCGCGCCGAGGATTTTGTCTTTGTTCTCGGCCTGCTGCTCTGCGGTCAGGTCGGCCCCTCGATGCACGGGCGTCGGGTAGTTCAGAGTCATGTTGTCGATCGCCGGGACGTTGGCCGCGCCGGCCATGTTGACGATCTCATACCGTGCCCAATCGCACAGCGGATGGGCGTTTTCGATGCGCGGCAGGTTCGCGTCCGCGCTGTAATCCGCGATGCCCCAGATGATCCCGACCAGCCGGTGCGCGGTCGCCCGGACGAGCTGCGGCAATTGGGCGAGCGCGAAGCCCGACTCGACGAGGAATTCGAGTTTGATCTGGTTCTCGGCCAGGCCCAGCTTCTTCTCGACGTCGGCCAGAATCTCGCAGACCCATTCGAGCTCCTCGGGGTGCTCGGTCTTTGGCCAGACAATTCCGGCGATGGGATACTTCTCGGGGTCGTCGCCCGGCTTGGCGACCGCCGGCAGGACGGTCAGCAGGTCGTCCACGCAGCTATCGAGCCGCAGGCCCGCCGGGCGAAAGAACGGCAGCGTATGGCCCCAGTCCTCTTCGGTGAAAACTCGGGTCGCTCCGGCGCGGGCGCGCTCGATGGCGTCCT
>JAJFLK010000512.1 GCA_021772735.1 Candidatus Sumerlaeota bacterium
CCACACAACGGCGGCAAAGAACCCGACGCGCATCTTGGCATCGCGGACGCCCCTGGCCGAGAGAGCGTCGGCGATGCGGCCGCCGGCGATGATTCCCAGCGTGCCGAAGATCATCACGATTGCTCCATAGACTTTGCCCGCGTCGGCACGGGTCCAGCCGTGTGTGCGGACGAAGAACGGGACGATCCAGGAGGTCGTGCCGTATGAAGAGAAAGCCAGCACGGCAAAGCCGACGTTATGGCAGACGAAGGTCTTCCAGTTCGAGCCGACGTAACGGGCAACCTGTTTGAGGGGGATCTTGGCGACCTGACGCTCTCCTGAAGCGGCCTTGACCATGCGGACGCCTCTGCGGATGGGCTCTCGGATGGCCGCTATCATCAAGACAAAACAGATGCCGGGCAGGCCGACGATAAAGAAGACGACTTGCCAAGAGCGGATATCGCCGATGATCGGCACGGCGACGGACGGACTATCGCCGACCCATCCGACGACGAACCCGCCGAGCAGATATGCGAGGCCCGAGCCCAGGTAAATCCCCGCGCCGTAAACGCTGATGGCGGTGCCTAGTTTTTCGCGCGGGAAGGAATCGCTGATCAGCGAATACGCGGCCGGCGAGAGGGCGGCCTCGCCGACACCGACCCCGACGCGCAGCAGGAGCAGATGCCAGTAGTAACGCGCGAAGCCGCAGCCGGTCGTCATCAAGCTCCAGAAAAATAGACCGACCGCGATAATGCCTCGGCGCGAATGTCGATCGGAAAGACGGCTGATCGGGATGCCGAATATCGTATAAAAAAGCGCGAAGCTAAAACCCATCAGGTAGCTGACCTGGGTGTCCGAAATACCCAAGTCGGCTTTGATGGGGCCGACGATCAGGCCGAAGATCTGGCGATCGACGAACGAGAAGACATAGGCCAGCATCAGGATGCCGACCGTGAACCACGCGTATCCGGTGGGGGGATAAGGCGGATCGGGTTCGAGCGTGGCGGACTTCTCGGGCGAGGTGGATATTTGAGCCGGGGCAGAGTCTTCAGTCGGATCGGTCATGGGCGCAAATCCTCTGGAGCGCGCGCTCTCTGAATCGAAGTGCCTTGCGATGCGTTGAGGCGCGAATCCAAACAGACACACGGCGGACCCGCAATTGAAAACCAGTTTATGAGACGCTACTAACGCGCGTAGCTTTGCCTTCGGCGAGGGCGGATGTCAAGCCCTGGCCGGGGCACTCTGCGCGGAAGCGAGCGCCGAAGCGGCGAATATGGACTTTCAAAACATTGAATCGTGAGTGCGCCGGAGCACATCGATCACTCACCGCTCGGCGGGTTCACTTCGAGCCAGCCGAAGACGATCTTGGCCGAGATCCATCCTTCATCGCCGTCGGCATGGCGGACCTTGAGCCATCCGCTTCGCTCGGAAATGACCTTGAGCAGAACACCGCGCTCGGTCGTGAAGGCGATAGGGTTCTCGGTTCCGGGCCCGTTGCGGACGTTACACTTTTCGAGCTTCGTAATCACCTGCGAGGAGCGCGTGACCAGCTTGCCGGAGATCCATCCGCGATCGCCCTCGTAATCCAAGACCAGAAGCCAATTCGAACCATCGGCGGCGACCCGGTCGAGGACGCGCAGGGGGTAGCTCTGTGCGATGCGGAAGACGACTTCATAATTGGTCCCGGGGCCCCGGCGGACGTTGAGTTTATCGGCGCTGACGCGCGAGACATCGACGCTGACGAAAGCGCGCTCGGAGAGATACTTGCCGAGCACCCAGCCAGCCTTGCCGGCGGTCGAGACGACCTCGGCCCACTCGCCCTTGCGGGATTTGACAAAGAGAGGTTCGTAGGTGCGCAGGGTTTCGATGCGGCGAGACGAGCGGCTTGCGCGTTCGCGCAGGGATAAGGAACCAGCCGTAACGAGGCCGGTATCGGCAGAGGCCGAGAAGGGCGCCGCGATCAGCCCGCAGAGCAGGAACAGTTGCCAACGACCGTGCATGAGATTTAGAGGATGTCGATTAAGAGGGAGGCCGAGCGCGATTACTCGGCGCGGACGGAGATGTACCGCCGGCTGTTTCGCTCGATGAATTCGACGACGCCGCCGATGCGAGCAAAGAGCGTGAAGTCGCGGCCCTGACCAACGTTATCGCCGGCCCAGAACTTATTGCCGCACTGGCGCACGAGGATGGAGCCTCCCGTGACTGCCTGTCCGGCGAAAGCCTTAACGCCTCGGCGTTGGCCATTACTGTCGCGCCCGTTCCGGCTTGAACCTCCGGCTTTCTTGTGTGCCATTGTTTTCTTGCTCCATCGAAGGCCCGGGAGGCGTCGCTTTGGCGCGTCGCCATCGGGGCCGATCAAAGTACCTTAACGTCGGCTTCGTGGCCGGTCAAGGGCTCGGCGCATCAGCCGATTGAGGAAATCGTAAGTTCGGTGTAGTCCTGGCGATGGCCGATGGTTTTCTCATAGCCCTTGCGACGCTTGAACTTATAGACGCGAATTTTGGGGCCGCGGCCGTGGCTGACGATGCGGGCCTTGACCGTCCTGTCCTTCAGCTCGCCGGCATCCAGGGCGATCTTCTCGCCATCGGCGAGCATGAGAACGTCATCGAGTTCAATCTCCTGGCCGACATCGCCCGGGAGCTTCTCGACCCGGAGCGTATCGCCCTGGCTGACTCGGTATTGTTTACCGCCCGTGCGGATGACAGCGTAAGGCATCTTAATTCATTGCTCCCCTGAGGCGCATCTGGCCCCTCTCACTCTTCGGAACGGTCCCGATTCCCTCCCGGAGCCAGCACCGAACCCCACCTTCTATCAAAATATTCGGCGCGGGACAAGAGAGAAAAGCGGCCAAACGTGGAAAGAGGGGGGCGAAAAGAATGATGGATTCACGCGAACACTCAAAATGAGGAGGGGAGTTTCGTCTGGAAATCGGCTAATCGGATGCGTCGACGTGGGGGTCCGTTCCGTCCAGCAGCCTGAGCGCTCTGCGGCCCTGGCTGCGGATGTGGGCCGTCTCGTCGCGAATCATCGAATCGAGTGTCTCGCGGCCGGCCGGACTGCCGAGCCGGGCCAGCGAGACGGCTGCATTGCGGCGGACATCGATATTTTCGTCGCCGCCGTGGGCAACGGTGAGGATGCCGATAAGATTCTCCGAATCAGTCCTTCGGTCGGCTTCGGCCTGGTCGCCAATCGTCGCGCCGAAACTGCCAAGCGCGAAAGCGGCCGAGGCGCGCACCCCCCAGTCTTCGTCGGCGCGCAGTCGGTCGATCAGGATCGCGCGGGCTTCGGAATCATCATGGGCTCGAAGGCCGGCATCGACCGTCGCCAGGCCGAGCACGGCATAGGTTCGGACGCCGCGGTCGGTGTCGGTGGCCAGCTCGAGCAATTTGTCATAAGCGCGCTCGCCCCCGATGCGGCTCAGGGCGGCGGTCAGATACCAGCGCAGGTTGAGCTCTTTCTCTTCGGGGGTGCTGAGCATATCGCGCATGCTGCCCCAGGTCGATTGGGCCAGAACATTTTCTTCGGGCGAGGAGTCGAGCATTTCGATGAGCAGGGGCACGAGGTCGGTCGAGCCCTTGTTCGTATCGACCAGGTCAAGGGCTGCCTGCCACCGCACGGAGCGATCCGGGCTCTTGAGCTGGCGGATATAATCGGCTTGCGTGCGGTCGTCCAGCGCGAGGGCCTGGACGAGCCAGACGATGCCGGCCAGGACGATGACGATCATTAATGGGAACAGGACGAACCCGATGACGCCGGAGCCTTCGGCGGCGGCGTCGACAGACTCGGGGGATTGGTCGGACCCTTCAGGGGCTTCATTAGGGGAGCTTTTGAGCTCTGCCTCAATGGCCGCCTTGAGGCCTGAGGGCGCCGGAGCATCGGGGGCTCCGGGATCGCCTGGTTTTTCTGTTTCGGTCATGATGGTTCGCTCGATCACCTGCCGAGTGGCTACACTCGACCGGGATCATAGCGAAGGCGAGGCTAGATGTGAAGTGGAGTCGGATCGGCCCGGCATCAAGTCGTCGGCCATATTATAGTTGCCGTGCCGCCTTACGACGGTTGCGCCTGGGGGCCGAGGTCGAGGCGGGGTTTGGGGTCCGGCGCGGCGGATTCCTTTTCGCCCGTGTCGTCTTCTGCCTTGGGTTCGGTCGGGGGTTTCTTGACAGGTTCGAGCGGCGGGAGGGGTTTGCCCTCGACCAGGAGCGTGAGGTCGTTGCCGTCGATCGTCTCGCGCTCGATCAGCGCCTCGCCGACTCGGTCCAGCGCGTCCTTGTTCTCGCGCAGCATATCGAGCGTTTTTTCGTGCGCTTCGCCGAGCAGGCGTTTGATTTCTTCGTCGATGATGGTCGCGGTTTCTTCGCTGTAATTTCGTTCGCGCGTCATCTCTTTGCCGAGGAAGACATGGCCCGAGGGTTCTCCGAACGAGCGGGGCCCGAGCTTCTCGCTCATGCCGTATTGGCAGACCATCCGCCGGGCGAGGTCGGTGGCGCGTTCGATGTCGTTGGAGGCGCCGGTCGTGATCTCGCCGAACTGGATCTCTTCGGCCGCGCGTCCGCCCATGAGGTAGGTCAGTCGGTTCTCGAGCTGCTGGCGGGTCATATTATAGTGGTCTTCGCTCGGCAGAATATAAGTGACGCCAAGGGCCGGGCCTCGAGGAATGATCGTAACCTTATGGACTTCTTCGGTGCCCGGCGTGAGGCGGGCGGCGAGCGCATGGCCCGCTTCGTGATATGCGGTGACGATCTTTTCTTTCTCCGAGATGACGAGGCTGCGGCGCTCGGGACCCATCATGACGCGGTCTTTGGCCTCTTCGAGTTCGCTGATCGAAACGATCTCTTTGTCCGCGCGAGCTGCGAGCAGTGCGGCCTCGTTGATGAGGTTGGCCAGATCGGCTCCGGAGAAGCCGGGCGTGCCTTTGGCGATGACCGAGAGATCGGCATCGTCGTCAATCTTCACTTTTTCGGCGTGGACCGTGAGGATCTGCTCGCGACCGCGGATATCGGGCAACGCGACCATGACCTGGCGATCGAAACGCCCGGGGCGGAGAAGCGCGGGGTCGAGCACATCGGGCCGGTTCGTCGCCGAGATGAGGATCACGCCTTCATTATCAGCGAAGCCGTCCATTTCGACGAGAAGCTGATTGAGCGTCTGCTCGCGTTCATCGTGGCTCCCGCCGATGCCGGAGAACCGCGAGCGGCCCACCGCATCGATCTCGTCGATAAAGATGATGCAGGGCTTGGCCTTCTTGGCCTGCTCGAAGAGGTCGCGAACGCGGCTGGCGCCGACGCCAACGAACATCTCGACGAAATCTGAGCCGGAGATCGAAAAGAACGGGACGTTGGCCTCGCCGGCGATGGCCTTGGCGAGCAGCGTCTTGCCCGTGCCCGGAGGGCCGATGAGCAGGACGCCCTTGGGGATGCGCCCGCCGAGGCGCGAGAACTTCTTGGGATCTTTTAAATAGGCGACGATTTCGGCCAGTTCCTCGCGGGCTTCTTCGACTCCGGCGACATCCTTGAACGTGACCTTGATCTCGCCTTCCTGGACGAGCTTCGCCTTGGATTTGCCGAAGCTCATGGCCTTATTGCCGCCGCCCTGGAGCTGGCGCATCAGGAACATCCAGAGCGCCAGGATGATAACGACGGGCAGGAGGAATGAGAACAGGAGTGTCGTGAAGATCGGGCTTTTGACCTTGGCTTCGTACGGGATCGAGTGAGCGTCGGCCCATTCGAGGACCGTCGCGGCCTGCGGCGCGACGTATTCGACCTGGTATTTTTGTGTTGTTCCGTCTTCGCCGGTGAACTCGCCGCTGATGCGACCGCCCGCGTCGACAGCGGTCATGATTTGCCCGGATTCGCCAAGGGTCTTCCACTTGCCAATCGAGATCTTCTCCGGCGTCTCGCGCTGGCGATAGTTCATAAACAGGAGAATCACGATCAGGAAGATCACGATCCAGGGCGTCACAGAGCTGAGATAGTTCTTCATACGATACTCCCCGAAGCTTGCGGGGTCCCTCCCCATGGCGTCGGCCCGAAGGACGAGCGGATGGACGATATGGACGCGGCGTGCGCGGATACCTCTCGGCTCCGGCGGCCAGAGCGCCAAGCCACCCTATCATTATCGGTGAAATCGAGGCCAGCGTTATCGGTTTGGGGTGCGAGCGGTTCTCAGGCAGCGCGCTCCAGGCCGATAAAACAGGAGATAGGAGACAGGAGAGAAATGTTTGGCGCCTGCCACGACAGTGGTCAATCATCCCGGACGCTTGCGAAGGATCTCCGCGTCCTATTCGCCGCTTGATTGGACTCGCGCCGGGGCGGTAGCATCGCGTCTCCCGTAAGAGAACCATTCATCTATCACATGATGCAGCTTCCCGAATCGAACCCGCTCGTTCCGCTGCCTTCGAAAAGGATCCGATTAATGAAAGCGAACGTCCGTCTGGGCGATTTGAAAAAAGCCTGCGGTATCGCCGCCTCAGTAGTCACGCTGCTTTTGAGTGCGGCCGTTCATGCGCAAGTTTCTGCGGCGGAGTCCGAGCAGGCTCAACCGGAGGCTCGCGTGCCCGCCCGCCCGCTCCCGGCGCAGATGGCCGGAATTCTGCTGCAAGAAGGGCGAGAGCTTCTCGAACATCCGGATCAGATCGTGGATCGGATGGAGCTGAGCGACGGTGACATCGTCGCCGACGTCGGATGCGGACCTGGGTATTACAGTCTGCGCCTGGCAGAGCGAATCGCGCCGTCGGGTGTCGTATTCGCGGTCGATATTCAACAGGGGATGCTGGATCAACTTGAAGACCGCATGACGACCGCGGGCGTTCGCAACGTCTATCCGGTCCTGGGCGATTTCACCGATCCGTATTTGCCCGAAGGCAAGGTGGATTGGATCCTTCTGGTCGATGCATACCATGAATTCGGCGAGCCCGAAGCGATGTTGGAAAAGATGCGCGCGTCGCTCGCGCCGGGCGGGCGTGTCGCGCTGCTCGAATATCGGGCCGAACAGGATCCGGCGACGCTCGGGTTCCCCATCCCGCGCGATCACAAGATGTCGATCGACGAGGTCATGGGGGAATGGGAGACGGCGGGGTTTGAACTGATCGAGCTGCTCGAATTTCTGCCGGCGCAGCATTATTTCATTTTCGGCAAGAAGGGCGATGATGAAGCGGTGCAGGAAGCGCAGGCCGATCGGGCCGACCGGACCGCTTGGCACGAACGGGCCGAGATCTCATCGCTCAGTCTGGGCAGCGTTTCCAATCTCACAACGCTCGGTGGTTATGTGTATTTTTCCGGTCAGCCGGCCGAAGGCGACTTGCGGCTCTTTGCGGATCGAGGCGTCAAAACGGTCATTAATCTGCGAACGCCCGAAGAGATGGAGACGCTCGGCTTCGACGAGAAAGCGGCGGCCGAAGCCGCCGGTATGACTTACGTGAACAAGCCGCTGGGGCGGGGCCACAACCTGAGTGACGCCGATCTGAAAGAGATCGCCGGGATTCTCGCGGGGGCTTCCGAGGGACGGGTTCTTCTGCACTGCGCCAGCTCGAATCGCGTCGGGCATGTCTGGAGCCTGTTCCGCGCGATGGAACACGGAGCGGATGCGGATCAGGCCATCGAGGACGGGGAATCCGCCGGCATGCGCTCGGCGGCATTGCAGGACGCGGCACGCACCCGGATCGAATCGATGAAGACGGAGCAGTAGAGGGCGGGGCGAAAGTCTGCGCCATCCATATGGTTACGCCACACAATTGCAGGACAATTTGTTGACTCGAAGCCTTCGCGCTGATAGCATTGAATTCAATACGAATTAAGTGTGGGATTTGCCATGATCAACATCACCAAAGATATTCTTTCTCTTACTGACTTCAAGCGCGGTAGCGCGAAGCTGCTCAAGCGCATGAAGAAAACCCGGCGGCCAATGGTGCTGACCATCAACGGCAAGGCCGAACTGATCGTTCAGACGGCCGAGGAATATCAGAAACTCGTCGAGCAAGCCGGCAAGACGCAGGCCATAGAGGGAATTCGTCGAGGTCTGGAATCCATGAAGGACGATCGAGGGCGACCGGCCAAAGAGGTGTTTGCTGAAATTGAGAGTAAGCACGCCTACTTGCGCCGTACATGAAGTACCGTGTCATCATCGAGCAATCGGCCCATGAGGACTTGGAGGCCATTACGCTCTGGCTCGCCCAACATTCAGAAGAGGCCGCGCGAAAGTGGTATTGGCAGGTCCGAAAAGCCGTTGAATCCCTTGACCGATCTCCCCTGCGTTGCCCTCTCGCCCCCGAAAATGAAGCCTTCGACGAAGAGATCCGGCATTTGATGAACGGTCGCAGGCGCTATGTTTATCGGATACTTTTCACCGTCGGCAAATCTACCGTCCATGTGCTTCATCTTCGCCACGGCGCGCAGGATGCTCTTGAGCCGACTGAAGGAACGTAAGCACCGGTAACTCCTCACCGGATGCGTGTACCGGGATCATCGCCGACATCGGCGCGGAGACGTATGAGCTCACTTAATCTTGGGCAGGCAAAGAGCGCGTCGTTGGAACCTTGTGATTGGCGTTGGCCGTCGTTTCGACGACCCGCGCATGGGAAAATCAGAATCACACCTTGACGGTGGCGCCCGAGGGTTGTGCCGCGCCGTGATCAGCGTGCCCGGGCACCTCAGGTGCCTCGGCTGAGACGGATTCGATTTCAAAGCCCAGATCGCG
Source organism: Candidatus Sumerlaeota bacterium (assembly GCA_021772735.1). Taxonomy (GTDB): domain Bacteria; phylum Sumerlaeota; class Sumerlaeia; order MVZB01; family JAJFLK01; genus JAJFLK01. The sequence goes on from JAJFLK010000512.1 coordinate 8,671, forward strand.
GATCATGCCCCAGGCGTCCGGCGCTTCCTGGCCCGGTTCGGTCAGGTATCCGCGCACGAAAATCGAATTGGCCGGGTAGAGCGCGAGCGGCTGGAGACTCCTCAGGTGAACCTCGCGGCCGCCGGCGACGCGGATCTCGCGGTCCGGATTCAGGAACCTCACCAGGCACAGCATCTTGAGGCAGCGGCGCGGGTTCAGGTCGGCGGCGCCCTCGGCGAACGGCGTGCCGGGGATCGGGATCAGGAAATTGATCGGGATGGATTCGGTCCCGAGGCGGCGGAAATCGCGCGCGAGTTGCAGGATGTCTTCGGTCTCCTCGCCCTGGCCGAAGATCGCGCCGCTGCACAGGCTGAGACCTGCCTCGCGGCAGTGACGCAGAGTCTCGATGCGGTCGGCGTAGGTGTGCGTCGTGCAGATTTTTTCGTAATGCCGCTCGGAGGTATTGAGGTTGTGATTGACCCGGTCAACGCCGGCCTCGGCGAAGCGGCGGGCCTGATCGCCGTTGAGCAATCCGACGGAGCAACAGATTTCCATATCGAACTCGCTCTTGATCGCGCGGACGGCTTCGGAGATCTCGCCGACTTCGGCGTCGGTCGGACCGCGCCCGCTGATGACGATGCAATATCGGAAAGCCTTGGAATCATGCGCGCGGCGGGCTTCGTCGAGCAGGCCATCGCGGGTCATGAGCCGATACTTCTCGATCGGCGCGGTGGAGACCGAGGACTGGCTGCAGTAATGGCAATCCTCGGGGCAGAGGCCGCTCTTGGCATTGGTCAGGACGTGGAGTTGAACGCGATTGCCCCAGGTCCGGCGGCGCACGCGGTATGCGGCATGCAGGAGCGGCAGCAGATCGGCATCCGGCGTGTCGAGCACGGCGCGGGCCTGCGCATCGTTCAGCTCGTCGCCGGCGAGCGCCAGCTCGGCAAGTTGGTTATAGTCGATGGCGGTCTGCGGCATCGGTCGGATCCCCTTCCCCGCGATAGCGAACTCATTTGGGGGCGATCAGTAAATCGCGTTGGTGTGCGTTAATCCAGTGGAAACGGATTATCGGCTAATCGGCGGGG
>JAJFLK010000513.1 GCA_021772735.1 Candidatus Sumerlaeota bacterium
ATCCCGAGGTCCGGCGCCAGCGCGGCGGCGGTCAGCTCGAATCGAACCTGATCGTTGCCCTTGCCGGTCGCGCCGTGCGCGATGGCTGTGGCCTTGTGCTCGCGAGCTATGTCGATCAGACACTTGGCGATTAGAGGCCGGGCGATTGACGTGCCCAGCAGGTATCGCCCTTCATAGACCGCGTTGGCCTGAAGCATCGGATAGACGTAGTCCGAGGCGAATTCATCGATCGCATTGATCAAGTAGCATTGGGACGCCCCGGTGCGGCGCGCCTTGGACTTCAGCCCTTTGGTCTCTTCAGCCTGACCCACATCAATGCAGACGGCGATGATCTCCGCCTCATAGGTCTCTTTCAGCCAAGTCAGGATGACCGAGGTGTCCAGTCCACCCGAGTATGCCAATACGATTTTCACAGTGATCTATCCTTCAGAGCGTCCTTCTTCTTCTCTATTTCCCAATTCGATTCGATTTGGGGGAGGTGCGGTCCGGTCTTCTCGGTTCCAAATTCAGAACCCGCCGCATCGTAGGTCAGGCGCGGGCGGGATTCCAGCGCAAAGCCGAGCCGGGCAGGCGAAGCCCCGTCGGAGGCTCAGCTCAGCTCGGCGTCCGAACTCTCAAAGGCCTTCGGTCGTTGTGTTTACTTGCCTCCGCCCCCCAGAGCCGCGATCCGTTCCGCAATTTCCCGGCTGATTCCCGTCACCGCGATTAGATCACTCCGATCCGCGCGTAGAACCCGGCCGACCGTGCCGAAGTGATCGAGCAGAGCCTCGGCCTTCTTCGGGCCGACGCCGTCGATCTGGCCAAGCATTTCGATACCTTGGGATCGGGCGGAGCGTCCCGCGCGCGATCGGCGTCGAAGAGGCCGCGTCTCGATCTTCGCTCTTGGCATCCGCTCGCCGGTCGGAGCGATCCAGCGCCAGTCCGGCTGGCCCAGTTTCTTGCTCTCTCTGGTCAGTATCGCGGCGATCCAGCGGGCCGTGTCTGAAACTGACTTCGAGCGCAACGCGAGCACCTTCCAATCCAAGGCAATGCTTAGAAGCGCGGCTCTTATGGATCCGACCGAACACCCCCCCAGTGACTCAGTCGTGAACTCGCCTTCGACGATGAAGACGGGCTCGAAGGCAGAGGCGCGCAGTTCGGCCGCCTGACGAAAGAGCCGACCGTCCACGAGGGACGCCGCGAAATCCGCAGCCGTTTTGCGCTCGATCAGGATTCGCCGGTCGATGAGCACGTCCCCGACTTCGAGCCGCTCGATCTTCGCGACGACTCCGCACTCGCGTCCGATTTCCTCTGCCAGGCCCGAGCGTTGTTCCCTGTCGTCGATAACGAGCCGATCCGAAGTCTTCGGACCCGCTCGAGGCGGCTTTTGATTTCCGGCCATTATCTCCCCCCCTCACACTCCGTGATTGCGGTTTCCACGGGTGGATCCCCCCGGGACGATCAGTGCGGTATTACCCATCATTTGCAGCTTACCGTTCAGTTTGCGGCGTCGGCAAGCCGAAGATTATAAATGTGGGGCAGCTCCGGCGCGGTGGGTGGCGCGTATTTTGGGGATGCCGGCCTTGTTCAATCTCCGGCGGCGCGCTAGGGTTTTGGCCCCAATGAGCCCGGGCTGCATTTGAGTCGCCTCGGCCGGTCCCAGTGGGGACAATCCATTTCGCCGTCCGTCGGACGCGCTCGGGTCGCGAGCCACGCATGGAAGCCAACGTAACTTGCCGTCTTGTCGTCCAGGTGGGCGATCACCCGGGGATGATCTATCCCCTCCGCACCGGACCGGTCACGGTTGGCCGTGGCCCCGAGAGCACGATCCAAATTATAGACACGCGAATCTCGCGCAACCACGCGCGCCTGGAATTGAAGAACGGCGCCTGGACGGTTCTCGATCTGAAGAGCAAAAACGGGACGACGGTCAACGACAACCCCATCGCCGCGACGGTTCAGCTGGTCAATGGCGATACGGTGCAGTTTGGGGATACGACGTTCGCCTTCGAGACCGAAGTGCTGCCTGAAGCGAGGCGCGATGGCGATGGAAGCGGAATCACCTACCTGCGCGAGGAACTCGAGCTGACGACAAGCCGCGTCTATGAACTTCCCGAAGACGACGCGGAAAGCGATATATCCGGCTATCAAAAAGTCCCCGAGGATGCCGATGCCAGGCTCAAGAGCATTATCCAGGTCGGCAAGCTCATCCAGACTATTCTCGATCTCGATGAACTGCTGAACAAAGTCATGGCGACCGTCGTTCAGGTCCTCCAGCCGACGTATGCCTGCATACTTCTCCAGGACGAGCAACTCGGAATTCTCGTCCCCAAAGTCATTCACCGCCCGCCCGGCAGCAGCCAAGACCTCGTCATTTCCGGAACCGTCATCCATCAGGCGATTGAAGAGAAGTCCGGCGTCTTAATGGAAGACAGCCGCCTGGACGATCGTTTCAAAGCCTCGGAATCCATCGTTGTCCAACGCATCACCTCGGCCATCTGCGTCGCTCTGATCTCCAAGGGCGAGGTCCTGGGTGCCATGTATCTCGACGTGCGCGAGCGGTCGAGACGATTTTCGAGCGGTGATCTGGAGTGGGCTGCCGGAGTGGCGTCGCAGGCGGCCCTGGGAATCGCCGTGGCCATGAGCCATAGCGAAGTGGTCGTCGAGCAGCAGCGCCGCCGCGAGCTTGAGATCGCGCGCCAGATCCAGATGAATCTTCTCCCCAAGTCCATGCCGGAGGTGGAGGGCTTCGATTTCGGCGGGCTCTCCGAACCCGCGCGGATGGTCGGCGGCGATTACTTCGACGTCACGCAACTGCCCGATGGCGATGTCGCCCTTGCGATCGCCGATGTCTCGGGCAAGGGCGTTCCGGCGGCGATCATGGTCGCCTCGGTCCGCGCGGCTGTTCGCATCGAATCTCGGAGCCTGGCCGAGGACGGCATCCTCGAAGTGATGAGCCGCCTGAACGAAACGATCGTCATCGAGTCGATGAGCAATATGTTCGTCACAATGGTCCTGTGCTACTTCGAGCCCGAGATGCGCCGCCTGACCTATTGCAACGCCGGTCACGTACACCCGATTTTTCGCAATGGCGAAGGCGAGATCGAAGTCCTTGAAGCCGGCGGCTGCTTCCTTGGGATCATGCCCGGGATCGATCTGGAGACCGGCTCGGTTCGGATGGAGCCCGGGTCGCTGCTCTTCATGATATCGGACGGCGTCACGGATGCGGTGGACCCCTCGGGCGAGGCCTTCGGCTTCGAGCGCGTTCTGGAATTCGTGAAGGAAAATCACGCGCTCCCCGCCCAGGAGATGTGCGAGAAACTCCAGGCGTCGGTGACTGCTTTTCAGGACACCGCCGAGCAGTTCGACGACCTTACCGTGCTGGCCGTCCGGGCCGTTTGAATATCCGTCCGGCTCCGCCTCGCGCGGAGTCTGCGCACGGGTTTTCAGTTTCGCGCCAGACGAGTTTCAGTCTGCGATTCGGCGCACCTGAACGAAAAATAATTTCCCCTGACTTACCCTTTTTCCCTTTTACTTTTGCCTTTCGTCTTCTACAATCTTCCTTGGGTTGCCGTTCCGTAAAAATTCATGATGCGCGAATCGATGTCCTCTGCGGCTGAGTCGGGGTGTGGTATTGGGCTGACCCATAGCGGGACACGCCGCCGGGCCGGACCGACCAAATCGAAATCTCTGACACTGAGACAATTGAAACGCGAGTGCCACCGAGCGCTCTATCGAGAGCTGGTGCCTGAATGGCATGGCACGCGCGAGGCATTGCGCCGCGCGATCCGCCGCACGTTGCGTACGACCCGCCACAACATCGCCTGGATGCTGCGCGTCGTGGGGGAGGCTCGGTTCGCCGCGCTGGTCGCGGGGGCGATCCTGCTGACAGGCCTCGCCGGCTCGGCCGGGGCAAGCCCGCCGATCGAGCTATCCAACATCACAGCCGGAACCGGCGGCTTCGCGATCGACGGCGAGAGACCCGGTGACCTTTCAGGACACAGCGTCTCAGATGCGGGCGACGTCAACGGCGACGGTCTGGCCGATTTGATTGTCGGCGCATATCGTTCCGATCCCTATGGGTACGCAAGGGCTGGCCGGAGTTATGTAGTCTTCGGCAAGGGCTCGGAGACGCCCGTTCAGCTTTCGGACGTAACGGGCGGCGCCGGCGGCTTTGCGATCGACGGCGAGGCGAACGGTGGCGAATCGGGCTTCAGCGTTTCCGAGGCGGGCGATGTCAACGGCGACGGGCTGGCCGATTTGATCGTCGGAGCTTTTAAAGCCAGTCCCAACGGGGATCGTTCAGGCCGCAGCTACGTCATCTTCGGCAAGTCTTCGGGGACGACCATTAAACTCTCGGATGTCGTAGCGGGTAATGGCGGGTTCGTGATCGACGGCGAGGCTGCGGGCGACAGTTCGGGCAGCAGCCTGTCCGGGGCGGGCGATGTCAACGGCGACGGCCTGGCCGATCTGATTGTCGGGGCAAAATTCGCCCCGAATTGGGGCCGCAGCTACGTCGTATTCGGAAAGGCCACGGGTTCGACGGTTCAGCTCTCCGACGTCACAGCCGGCGCCGGTGGCTTCAGGATCGACGCCGAGGCAGGCGATCCCGTTTCGGGCCTGTCGGGCTTCAGCGTCTGCTCGGCGGGTGATGTCAACGGCGACGGCCTGGCCGATTTGATCATCGGCGCCCCATTAAAGGATTCGAATGGACAGATGTCGGGCCGCAGCTACGTCGTATTCGGAAAGGCCACGGGTTTGACGGTTCAGCTTTCCGACGTCACAGCCGGCACAGGTGGATTTTCAGTCTATAGTGAAGCGATCAGGAACTTTTCGGGTTATAGCGTCTCGGGCGCGGGGGATGTCAATGGGGACGGCTTGGCCGATCTGATCATCGGGGGACTTTATGCCGGCGCCAGCTATTCGGGAACAGGCCGCAGCTACGTCGTGTTCGGCAAGGTGACGGGCACGGCGGTCCACCTCACCGACGTCACGGCCGGACTCGGCGGCTTCGTGATGGACGGCGAGGCTTTCTCTGACTGGTCAGGCCGCAGCGTCTCGGGCGCGGGGGACGTCAACGGCGACGGCCTGGCTGATCTAATTGTCGGGGCCGGCGGCGCCGATCCCAACGGGTCTGATTCAGGTCGCAGCTACATGGTTTTCGGCAAGACTGACGGGGCAATCGTTCAGCTATCGGATGTCGCGGCAAGGACGGGCGGATTTGCCATCGACGGTGAAGTGTCCGGCGATCAGTCCGGGCGCAGCGTTTCAGGCGCCGGTGACGTTGATGGAGACGGGCTGGCCGACCTGATCGTCGGCGCTCGGATGGCTAATCCCAATGGGCTGGAATCCGGCCGCAGCTATGTCGTTTTCAGTCCGGAGGCCGCATCCGCTTCTGGCACTTACATCATGAAAACCCTGCCGGGCGATGGGCCCGGCGGGTTCGTCGCGCCGTTGACTGATTTCGGAGATGTCGCGCGGGCAAAGATCGATTTCTCCGACGCCGACACGGCCGACGACGGCGCGGGTGGGGCATCAATCGAACGCGTGACGATCACACGCTCCAGGGCGGGTCTGGCAAAGATCGCTCCCATCGCCGATGTCGCCGATGTCTTTTGGTGGATCAGGACCAATCGCACGGGGTTCACCGACGCGGTTGTTACGCTCAAGTATCTGGACAGCGAGATCGCGGGGATTACCGGCCCCGAAGCCGATCTGGTCATC
>JAJFLK010000514.1 GCA_021772735.1 Candidatus Sumerlaeota bacterium
CATCGCCGCCGGGCGCGAATTGGATATTGCGCGGTTCCGTGAGATCGCCTTCGAGGTAGACGCCGACCTTGAATCCGTCGGGGACCATCACCTCGGAGCCCGCCGGTTGCGCCATCTCTTTGGGGAAATTCATGACCATGCGGCCCCGCGCGTCCTTGGGCAGCTCATCGAGATTGACCTCGATTTGTTTGCCGACGGGGTCATGATAATCCTCGGCCGCCGCGGCGGTCCGTGCAGGCACAAGGGCGACAATAAAAGCCGAGATACAGACGAGATGTGTAAGGCGGATTGAGTTCAAAGCGGTGGACCTTTCGCATGAAAAGTTGAGGTGATATTCGGGCGCATGTCGAGCGCCACATTACGTTTTTCAGATCGAATTTTCCACCGGCTTGATGGGCCGGGTTTGCAATCGCCCGGTCAGACGGGAATACTCTTGCAGCTCGATCGAACGCGATGGTGGGGGTGACTCAAGGGCATGACGGATTATTCGAGATCGGATCGATGGCTTTGCGCCGAGACTACCGCGCGCGAGGACTGGCTCGACGAGAACGGCCATGTGAACGTGCGGTATTATTTCCGCCTCGTAACGATGGGCGTTCGCAGATTGATGCCGGGCATTCTTGAGGGCGATCGGGGCAACGAAGCCTCTGCCGGAAATCTGGATGGCGAGAAATCCGAGGCCGCTACGGATCGACTCTACTTCTCGCTCGATTTGAAGATCCGATATCTCGCCGAGCTTATAGCTGGGGAACAAATTCGCGTGACGGCGACTCCGCTGAGGCGTTCCGATAATACCGTCACAATTTTGTTTCAGATTGAGCGGACGGGCCAGGAGCAAGAGGCCCCACGGCTCGCGGCTGAAATCCAATGGAAGGGTGCTTACGTCAATCGAGAGTCGAGGCGCGTCGACCCCCTGGGCGAGGCCGCGTGCCGGGTGTTCGATGCCAAGCTCGCGCTGGCTGGCGCCGACGCCCCGGCCGGGCTCCGAGATCGCCCCAAAGGCCTCCCGATGACCCCGCTCGGGAAGGCCGATCTGATCACTTCGGCTCGGGGCGCGGTCAAGCCGGATTGGATCGACGAAAACGGCCATGTGAACATCGAATACTACATGGTCGTTTTCGATTCTGCCGCGCGACGGTTTTTCCAGTTGATGGGCTTTGAGGCCGACATGTGGGAGAACGGGCGAACCGCGTTTGCGCTGGAATCGCACATTAATTTCCAATGCGAGATGAAGCTGGATCAGTCGTATTGGGTCACGACGCATCTGCTGTCGGTCGCACGCAAGACGTTCTCTTTTCGCAGTATGCTTTGGCTGCCGGCCGGCGCTGATTCCAAAGACGCCTCACCCGGCGGCGAGTCCGTTTTGGCGGCCACCTGTGATCAGACCTCCGCCTTCGTGGATTTCAGTACACGGCGCGTCGTCACGGTGCCCGATTCAATCATCGATATTGTCGCACAGGCCCACGGAATGGACGCGTCGGCTTTGACCGTTTCAAAGTGAATCCGCTTGCGCCCGCTATTTGGGCCTCGGCATACTCTTTTTGCGGGGCTTCCCGAGAGTTTCCAGGTAGGCCGCCAGGATTTCAGCGCGATTTTCGAACGGGTCTTTGCCCGCATGATGGGGGATTATGTATGTCTGCAATGTCAGCAACCGAGACCGCCGGCGCGCCCGGCGCCACTCCGTCCGGCGCAACGGATTGGAAGAAAACCGCCTGCATTCTGTGCACGGAGAACTGCGGCCTCGAAGTCCAGATCGAAGACGGGCATTTCACGCGCATTCGCGGCGATAAGTCTCATCATCACTCCAGGGGATACCTCTGTCAGAAGGCCTCGCGGCTCGATTACTATCAGAATCACAACGACCGCCTGACGACGCCCTTGCGACGCCGCGCCGATAACACATTCGAGGCCATCTCATGGGACATTGCCATCGGCGAGATCGCCGAGCGGCTCGTCGCGCTGCGCGATGAGCACACCGGTCGTTGCTTTGCCTTCTCCGGCGGCGGCGGGCAGGGCAATCACCTCGGCGGAATTTATGGCAACGCGCTGAAACGCGCGATGAAAAGCCGTTTCCATTACAGCTCCCTCGCGCAGGAGAAGACCGGCGGCTTCTGGGTCAATGGGCATCTCTACGGACGCCAGAGCGCGTTTCCGACCAATGACGTTCCCAACGCCGATTTTATTCTGTTCCTGGGGACGAACCCCTGGCAGTCGCACGGCTTCCCAAGGGCCCGCAAGGTCTTGGGCGAAATTTCAAAAGACCCGAACCGAAAGATGGTGGTCGTCGATCCCTGGCGAACAAAGACCGCCGAGCTGGCCGATGTCCACCTTGCCGTCCGGCCCGGTCGTGATGCGTATCTGTTGAGCGCCATGCTCGGGACCATCGTGCAGGAGGGGCTCGAAGCCGCCGAGTTTATCGAGAACCGCGCGGTCGGGTTCGAGCGGATTCGCGAAGTTTTCTCCGAGATACCGGTGGATCAATACGCGGAATTCGCCGGGCTCGACCCGGCCCTCGTTCGCCAGGTCGCGCGAGAATATGCGGCGGCCGACAAGGCCGCGATCCGCGCCGATCTCGGGCTCGAACACACGTTCCACAGCACGCTGAACGATTACCTTGGCAAACTGCTTTACCTCATTACCGGCCACTTCGCCCGCGAGGGATGCAATCATCTTCTCGCGCAGTTCCTCCCAATCATCGGGCATTCGGGCGATCCGGATGCGAGCGGCGGGAAATATTGGCGGACGACCGTCGGGGGCGTCTCGGAGATCAGCCAGCTTTTCCCGCCCAATGAACTGCCCGGCGAGATCAACAATGACGATCCGGGCCGCATCCGCGCCGTCTGGGTCGATTCCATGAATCCGATCAACACGGCTGCCGACACGCAGGCTTACGTCGAAGCGTTCGAGAAGCTGGAGCTGCTTGTGGTTGTTGACGTCGCGATGACCGAGACGGCCCAACTGGCGGATTACGTTCTGCCTGCCTCAAGCCAATTCGAGAAATGGGAAGCGACGTTCTTTGGGGCCGGCGTTCCATCGCATATCTTTCATCTGCGTGAACCGCTGTTCGAGCCGATGGAGGGGACGCTGGCCGAGCCGGAAATCTACACCCGTCTGCTGCGCGCAATGGGCGAGACGGCATCGACCTCACCCCTGCTCGGAGCCGTCGATCAGGTTGACGCGATGGCGCCGCAACTTCGCGATCAATCTGATAATTTCAAAATGGTCGCCGCCCCGATCTTTATGGGCAGCCAGACCTACGCGTCAAAGAACAAGGTAGCGGTCGAGCGAACCGGGTCCAGCGACGAAGGCATGGGCCTCGGTGCGTCGCTCTTTGGCAAGATCATCTCGGAGCGAGGGGGCGCCGAGATCGGCCGTTTCGACTTCGAAGAAACCTGGGATTTCGTGCGCCATGGCGACGGCCGGATCCATCTCGCCATCGACGAGCTTCTCGGATGGCTGCCCGATCTGGAGCGCGAGATCGAAAACGGATTCTATGAAGACGAGAAGTTTCCGTTTCTGCTGTCCGCGGGCGGTCGGCGCTCGTATAATGCCAACCAGATTTTCCGCGATCCGGCATGGCGTCGAGACGATCCCGAGGGCGCGCTTTGGATTCACCCCGACGATCTGGACCGGCTCGGGCTCGCCTCAGGCACGGAGGTTGTTGTTGAATCGAACCGGGGGCGCGTCACCGTCACGGCCGAAGCGGATCCGGGTGCTCAGCCGGGCTTCGTCGCCCTGCCACATGGATATGGAATGACGTATCCCGGTGAAGATGGTGGTCCGCGCGTCGCGGACGGTCCGGCCGTCAACATCCTGACCGCGGCCGGTGAGTGCGACCCGATCGCCAGGACGCCGTATCATAAAAATGTCCGTGTGAAAATACGCAAGGCGTAATGATCTCACACCGCAGCGTGTCCGAGTCGGTCGATCGTTGCCCGCTGAGTAGGTTCAATTATCGATTTCCATTGATCCCAATCGCCGGTCTTCAGACGATGGCGCTTAATTCTCGAATCCCATTTTAGGTGTCATGGATGACATATGAGACGAATAGTTTATCAGGTCGCGATGAGTTTGGATGGATACATTGCCAGGCCAAACGATGAATTCGATTGGATCCCGGAGGATCCCGACCTCGATTTCGAAGACTTATTCGGTCAATTCGATACGCTGCTTGTCGGCCGCCGTACTTACGAGGTTATGCAAAAGTCCGGGGACACCTCGATTTTCGACAGCATGAAGGTATACCTCTTTTCTAAAACACTGACCAAGGACGCACCTCCAGGTATTACGATCATCGGTGACGACTGGGAGAAGACCGTCAGCTCACTCCGCAATGAATCGGGCAAAAATATATGGTTGTTTGGAGGCGGTCGCCTCTTTCAAAGTTTGCTCGGGGCAAAACTGGTCGACGCTGTCGAAATAGCCGTCGTTCCGGTGTTGTTGGGGGCCGGGATACACATGTTGCCCCCGCCCATCCCAACTGAGAGCCTCAAGCTGACCGGACATAGAAGCTACGAGAAGTCCGGCATTGTTTTTTTGGAATACGATTTAATACGACGCTAGCAAGTCTCTGGGATCCGCTTAGAACGGGCGTTTGAGTCGTGGTCGTATCAGGAAAAGGCGGCTCGTTGCTCATTGATCAGAGCCGGAAGAACCTCAACGGCTTCTTCGATGGTTTCGGCGTCCAGACCGATGATTTGTCCGGGTCGGGAGGCGAGGGCGTCCATTTCCTGAGGATTCTCGATGCCGAGACCGAGCTGATGGGTGAGGAGATTTGCGACGCTGACGACGGCGACAAGGGGTTCCGCTTCAATTGGCAGGTCGCCCTCGCCTTCAATCTCGTGGTGGAACTGCATGACTTCGATCAGGTCCGGGGCGAGTCCCCATTTCAGACCCACCACCGCGCCGACCGGAGCGTGCGTGCAGGGCAGGATCTTTCCATCTTCATGCTGGTGGAAGCGCTTGCCCTCTGCGGCGGCTTGATCGATGAGCGCCCCGTAGACGTCGGAAATCTGGTGATAGATGACCAGCTTGCCGACATCGTGGAGCAGTCCTCCGAGAAAGGCCTCCTCGGGCCGCGCGACCCCTAACCGGTCAGCGAGCCATTGGCTCGTGACGGCAACGCAAATGGCGTGATTCCACATGGCGTTCGGGTGAGGCTTTCTGGGGTCGAAGACCTGGTCCAGCGCGCCGAGTAGGACGATCTGCCGGAGCTGAATCATGCCCATGCGAACGACCGCCTGATTTACGGAGTTTGCCGGAACCGAGCCGGCGAAGAGCGGAGAATTGGCGATGCGCAGGACGCGGGCTGCCAACGCCGGATCCGAACAGATTAGCCGATCAAGATCCTTTGCGTTCGTATCCTCGCGGTCGATCAATTGCATGGCCTCAATGGCGACTTCGGCAAGGAGAGGGAGATCGTCCTCCTTGATTTCCACGGTCCAGGTTTGATCTGATGATTCGTTCATTTGGGCATCCGGTTTCGGCGGGGGTTGAGTTATTTGAAAAGCTGCATGGGCCGTGATTCTTTGGCCATCGGGACGCTTCTATCTCCACGCGGCAGGCGCACCGATGACCGAGTCGGCGCCCAATTGTAGGCACCACCTCTTGTATGCCTGATCGGTCCCACAGGCATCGATCTTGACTAATTCTGAGAATCCCCAGCGCTCGGCCCAGGCGATAAGGCCTGGTGGATGAAAGGCCTTTCCGAGAACTTGTCCGACGCAAAGAAACTAACCCTCCTCCTCATCGTGATGGCCGCGCTTCATGCCGCTCTGGCGGCCTCACTGCCGATGACCGCTGGGGAGGCCTATTACTGGCTCTGGGGCAAGTACCCGGCGGCCGGGTATTTCGATCATCCGCCGATGGTCGCATGGATGAGCGCGATCTTTTTGGGCTGGATCAATGGCGTCCACCTGGCCGCGCGCGCCGGGCCGATGGCGCTCTCGATTTTCACGACGATTGCGGTCTATGGGCTGGCGCGGGAGATCTTCCCCGGTGGTCAGGCCGCATGGAAGGCCGCACGGCTCTTTGCGCTGACGCCGATTTTCTATCTCAACGGCGTGATGACGCAGCCCGATAACAGCCTCATTCTTTTCTCCACTCTGACCTGGCTCCTCTATTGGAAAGCCATCAGGCGCGAGGCGAGCACGGCTCTGTGGGCCATCGCGGGCGCGGCCGCCGGGCTGGCCCTGCTTAGCAAATTCCACGCGTGGGTCTTGCTGCCGGGACTGTGGGCCTCGCCGCTTTTTATGAGAGACAAGCGCCGGGTGTTTGCGACGGCGGGCCCCTGGCTGGCTCTTGTGGTCGCGCTGATCGTCCTTTCGCCTAACCTGATCTGGAACGCCCGGAACGACTGGATAAACTACGCTTATCAGTGGCGCAGATCCGACATCCCCGAAGCCGTTTTCGACCCGAAATACTTCGCTGCATATCTTGTCATGCCGCTGCTGGTTCTCTCGCCGCTGGTCTACGTGGCGATCCTGGCCGGAGCCTGGAAGGGATTCCGTTCGTGGCTCAAGACCGGCGACAATGGCGCGATCTATTTGCTGCTCGCCGGAGCGCCGCTGCCGCTCTTCTTGGGCGCTCTTTCGCTGGTCGTCAAGATCAGCCCGCACTGGCCCTCGAGCGGATACATCCCGCTGATCGTCCTTGCCGTGGGACTGATCGAGCGAGGGGAGCTTTTCGGCCAGCGCTTCGAGCGCGGCGTGCTGATTACTTCGGTCGCGGTGCTCGCGCTGGTCCAGGCCTCGCCGTTCGTGGTGATGAATCTGCCCGAGGAGATCAGCGTGCCGTTCCGCGAATCGCCGCTCGAGGTCGGCCGACCCCGGCACGAATACGCAGGCTGGGCTGAGCTCGGAGCAAGGGCACGCGATATGCGCGATGCAATGAACGAGAACAACGCCACCGTCATCATGGCGAAAAATTATCACCTCATCTCTTCGCTGGCTTTTTACTCCGAGAGGCCCCGTGAGTGCTTCGCGCTGGAGAAGGCCGACGCATACAACTACGCAATCTGGATGGAGCAGCGTGGCGGACTGGCCGGATACGACGCGGTTGTCGTCATCAAGAAGGGCAAGCCGAACAAAGACCACCGGACGCTCGGCCGCAAGTACGACAAGTATCACCGATTTCTCGACCCACTGTTTGAGCGCGTTGAGCCCGCGCCGTCGCTCGTCTGTTACAGCGATGGCGCGATTGAAGAATACTGGGGCGTTGACGTCAGCCGCCCGCGAATGCAGGAGTTCCTGATGTTCCGGTGTTACGGATTCAAGGGTCGCCTCGCGCAATGACAGGCCGACCCGCCAGGCCCGCCGGGCGGGGCGATCGCCAAGTCAGCCTTCGGTGGGAGTTTCATTTTCCGCGCCACCCTTTGCGGCATGCTTTAGAAACTCGATAGCCTGATCGCGCGTTCTCACGCGGCCTTCGAGTTGCTCGTCGTGCAGCGAATCGAGGATATCCGTGAAGCGCGGGCCGGCGGGCAGCCCAAGCGCGATCAGGTCATCACCGGTCGCCAGGGGCGCGGGCTTCAAGGCCTCGCCGTGTTCCTCATGGAGCCTGTCGCGTTCGGCGATGCAGAACTCGTAGGCCTTCAGGTCGCCATCGCTCCCGAGGCTGTCGGCGCGATGAAGCTCTAGCATCAGATTGAAATGCGGATGGCCGATCAGGCGCTTGAGCTTGAGCGGTCGCATGCGCGCGGCGTGCATGAACAGCATGTGGTGGCTGACGAGATCGGCGACCTCATCGGTCAGCTCGCCGCTCCAACGCAGGCGCTCGCAGATCTCTCGCGCCATCTTCGCGCCGACATCCTGATGCCCATAGAAATGAATGCCCTTTTCGTCGCTCGTCTTTGTGACCGGCTTGGCGACGTCGTGCAGCAGCGCGCCGATGACAAGCGCGGGCGCCGCTGCGGGCGGAAGCGCGTCCAGGACCAGGCAGGTATGGGTCAGCACGTCGCCTTCGGGGTGAAATCGCGATCCCTGCGCGACGCCTTCCAAGGCAGCGACTTCCGGGGCGATCGGCTCCCAGAGCTTGAGATCCGCCATCAGGCGGACGGCGCGCCCGCGATGCGGCCCGGCCAGAATGCGAAGCAATTCATGACCGACGCGGTCCATGCTGATTTTGGCCAGATTTGGGGCCTTCATCTTGATCGATTTGGTCGTGCGCTCATCCATCTCCAGCCCGTAATGCGCGGTGAAACGCACGGCGCGTAGCAAGCGCAGGGCATCCTCGCCGAATCGTTTGATCGGAGGTCCGACGGTCCGCAGCACTCGACGGCGCAGGTCGAGCCGCCCCGCGTGGAAATCTTTGACCTGGCGTGCGATAGGATCGTAATAGAGCGCGTTGATCGTGAAATCGCGCCGGGCTGCGTCCCCTTCGAGCGTGCCGTATTCGACCTCATCCGGCCGGCGGAAATCGGTGTATCCCGATTCCGTGCGGAACGTCGCGACTTCGAGCGTGTGGTCGTGCAGCTCGACCAGCACGACGCCGAAACTCTTGCCCACCGGATGCGTGCGATCGAAGAGCTCCTCGACCTGCTCGGGATGCGCCGAGGTGGCGATGTCCACATCGACATGATCGATCCCCGCGAGCCAGTCGCGGACAAACCCGCCGACGAAGAGCGCCTCATGACCGGCGCCCTGGAGCCGCTCACAGATCTCCGTCGCCGCGCGGACGACACCGGTCTGCGCGAGCTCGGGCAGCCGCGTGACGGGTTTTGTGAGTCGGGATTCGCGTTTCAAAGGCTCAAACCCGATAGCTTCCCGGGCGGTATAAATCCATGTGATCGCGCAGCCAGCGGCAGGTGCGCGCCAGGCCGTCTTCGAGCGTGACCTCCGGTTTCCAGCCCAGGGTCTTGCGCAGTTTCGTCGCGTCGGCGATCAGGCGGCCGACCTCGCTTTTGTCCGGCCGGATGCGGGCCGATTCGCTGACGATCGGCTTGGTCGTGCGTTCTTCGAGTGGCGTGTTGGGATCGGCCACCGCGGCCAGGGCCAACCCCGCGATCTCGCCGATGGTATGTCCATGACCCGTGCCGACGTTGAATGTCTGGCCGACGACTTTCTCGCGCGGCGCCTCGGCAAGAGCCTGAAACGCCGCCGCCGTATCTTCGACGTATGTGAGATCGCGAACGGGGTCGAGCGAGCCCAGGCGGATCGCCTTGCAGTCTTCGCTGAGCGCCTGTGCCAGCACCGTCGGGACGATCGCCCGTGCCGACTGACGCGGCCCGTAGGTATTGAACGGGCGGATGGTGACGACCGGCAGGTCAAAACTCAGGTGATAGGACTGGGCGAATTTGTCGGCCGCGATCTTGCTCGCCGAATAAGGCGACTGCGCCTGGAGCGGGTGCGCCTCGGAGATGGGAACCTCGAGCGCCGTTCCATAAACCTCCGAGGTCGAGGTCACGATGACGCGTTCGGGCCGGGCGTCACGGCACGCTTCGAGGACGTTGAGCGTCCCCTGCGTGTTGACCTGCATGTAACTGCCCGGAGCGCGATATGAGTAAGGGATGCCGATCAGCG
>JAJFLK010000515.1 GCA_021772735.1 Candidatus Sumerlaeota bacterium
AGATTCATCCGCTGGACCCATTCCAGGAACTGCCCGCGCTCGGCCATGAACCACCACGAGTTGGAATACAGGAGCGCGTCGTCGATCCCACTGAAACATTGGGCCAGGGGTTCGAACCGAAAAGCGAAAGCCACGATGAACATGGGAACGAGGACGAAATCGACGATACGTCCTCCAAGCCTGCGAATATCCCTTGCCGATAGCTCGCCCGATCGCCCCGCCAGAATCCAAACAACAACTCCGGCCCCGACGGTCCCGGCCCAGTAACCCGCGACGACCGCCGGAGAGATGGCGATGAACTTGATTAGCGGCAAGAAGGCGAAGGGAACAAAGGCCAGCAGGGTGCGCCGTGTGCGCAAATAAACCAGATCGCCCTTACAGGCTCGAAGTATGCAGCGCGCCCAGGCGATCCACAGAAAGGGGGGCACCGCGAGGAGCACTATCGCCCGCAGCGCCGGCCCGGCACCTCGGCCATTGATCTCGAATAGATACAAAATGCCGCAGGCAAAATAATAAGCGACCCCCAGGAATGCGCCGTGAGCAAGGCGGGGGCTGAACAGCCGATCGGCATTTTCGCGATCACGCAGATAGAACGACGCGATCGCGCCCTCAAGCGCCACGATCGCAAGCAGCGAAGCAAGACCCACGCCCCAGTGGTAAGTGTCCTGGTGCAGCGCCATCCAGAGATTCGCAATCCACAGAACATTGGGAAACAGAATGCGCCCGGCAATCTGATCGATGTCGTTCGTGGCAATATCGGCATTTGCGAAGCGGCGTTCGATTCGCCCGATTGCGATCAAATGAAATAAATAGTATGCGAACGCGAGAGCGAGCGCGAACGAGAGGCTGACTCCAAGCACCAGCTTCTCCTGCATCGGCGGAACGAGGTAGTGCATGCTCTCGCTGACGATGCCGAGCGATTCGTCTCGATAGGGAATCGTGAGCCAATCCGGAGGCGAGCGCCAAAGTCCCACCAAAGCCTGCGCCGACGCCACGAGGGGCGCGGGAAGGACGATGAAAGGGAGCCATCGGCGAACTGCGGAAGAACCCGCCCTGACAGGACCGCTCGGAGGGCTCGATGCGAGTCCAGGCTTGGGTTCGGGCTCTGTCATGGGTGCCGATTATTAAGAAGGCGACCGCCGGAAGTCAACGGAGCGACCCATCGCTCTCTGATGGGGTCGAATCGCCAGGCTGAATCCCACCTTCTTTGCCCTCGGCGGTTTGAACAACGCGACGTAGCGCCTCGGTGAGCGGGCCATCGGGCTCCTTCTGAGACGAGTCAATGAGCAGTGAAATTTCCTCAGGCTTGGGAACCTGTCCGTAAGGCAGCATGACATAGAATCGGCCTTCATCTATCCACCACAAACCGTTCCTGGCCGAAAGCTTTCCGTTGACTCGGGTGATCAATCGGCCGTCCCATTCCAGGCGCTTGATCTGTTGGGCCGTCAACTTTCGAGGCAATGTCAGTTCATAGGTCCGCGCGATTTGCTCGACCTGCGTATCGGCTTCACCAAGCGAGGGATCGATCGCAAGATAGCGCACCTTGACGTGCTCAGGCGGCGAATCCTCTGCTCGCGCGGCCAGCGGAATGCCCATCTTGCGCCTTCGAGTCTCGGGGAATGTTCCGTATGAAATCGGAGGCGTTTCGGGATCGCCCACTTTCAGGACGAAGTCGGCCTTCTCCCCTCCGATCCAGCACTCAAATGCGAACGGTTCGAAGAAGGGGTGTCCTCTCAACCATGGCGGCTCCGGTTGAGCTTCCCAGTAAGGCTTTCCGACTTCGATCTCACGCCGTATCCACAAGGGCGAATACTCGACCTGCGTCAAACCGACCGCAGACGGCGCCACCCGATCCACGCGCGTCGGGCCGATCTCCTCCAGACTGCCCAGAAGCGCCCATTGTTGCGTATCGAATCTGGGATGGACGAAGTCCCAGAACTCTTCATCCTTGTGCAGGTCGCCGAACTCAGTCCAATTCGTATCGTGAGCTCGAAGGATCTGCCGAATGCGATCGAGCGTTTCGGAATAACTCTCTCGATTTTCAAGATTCGTGGGCATGACGTAAGCGAAATGGGGGGTGCCTCGCTCTTCAAGGCTCGTGAGAATTCTTTCGAGTTGATTAAAAAACGTCAGCGCCTTGCCAGAAACCTCCCCCTCGTCCAGGCGACGCAGCCCGACGTTCAACGGCTCATTACGAGCCACGTCCATCGTCATTGCCCCGATGACCTCGCGCGCGCCTCGGACTGGAATCTTCGGCATCCATTTCTCGCGGAGGTCGTACTTAATAAGATAACGATATCTATAGACGGGAAAGATCTGTTTCAGAAACGACGACGTGAGCTGCACCGGTTCGACATGCTGGCGGTAAAAATCCCTCCCGAGAGCCTTCATGACGGAAGGTTTCGCCAGCAGTACATCCAGGTCCGTCCCGAAGGTCGGGTAATCGTCGCTGAACGTAAACGGATGGATAGGCAGGACGACGAGAGACGTCTCGTCGGTCTTCAATTGACTGAGAAGCACACGGTAATCCACCACTGTGTTTGCCGGAATCGAGAGGTTATAGAACTGAATGTCCTGACCCACGGCGCCTTCAAGGCGCGGCTCAAGCTGATCGATGTTTAGGTAACGGTGATGGACGGAATTGCCGACGATGAAGACTTTGAATTTCGCGTCGTCGCGATTCGCAGTCTTCCACACGTTGAATGAATTCAAAGTCTCGTACGGCTTGGGAAACTGGCGCTGCTCGTAGGCGTAATGGCGGGCGACGACCCAATTGATACAAACGAACAGCACGAGCCCCGCCGCGAATCCCCAGCGATGCCGAAAAAGGCGCGTCGCGATTTTTGGCTTAGAACTGGAAGTAGACAAAGGGCTGTTCATGGGACTCCGAGCCGATAATGATTAATAGTGCGAGCGCACAGAAGCGCAACGGGCGGACAAGCCGCAGCGTCCAAAGGATACGTTCTGAAGTTACATTCTTCATCATCTCGCCCATCGCGTGAGTGAAGTAACCCAAGGCCACCAGAACCCCCGTGTAATACGGAATGGCGATCGACGTGTCTGGAACCCAGGTTACAAGCGTTCGCGCCATGCCGAGGGAGACTGAAAAGGGTTGATGCCGGAAAAAGACCAATGTGGCGCTGAATAGCGCAATCGTCACGATGATCGACAAGACGGTTCGTACAATCTCGGGAACGTATCGCTTCACTGCCGGGATGTATTGTCGCCCGGTCAGTTCTGAGACTAGAAAGATTCCGTGAAGCCCTCCGTGAAGAATAAAGCTGTATGAGGCGCCGTGCCAGAGTCCGCTGAGCAGCATGGTCGCAAATAGATTTCGATACGTTTTCAACTCGCCCCCGCGATTGCCTCCCAGCGAGATATACACGTAGTCGCGGAGCCAGGTCGAAAGGCTGATGTGCCATCGCCTCCAAAGATCGATGAGCCCCCGAGCCATCAGCGGGAAATTGAAGTTCTGTGGCAGACGAATCCCCAGCAGCGCGGCGAGCCCGATGGCAATATCCGAATAGCCTGAGAAATCGCAGTAGATCTGCATTGAATAGCTCACGACCGCGATCCAGGTGTTGATTGTCCCGTACGAACCGGCATCGGCGAACACCTGATCGACAAAAATCGCGATCACATCGGCGACGAGCACCTTCTTCACGAAACCTCGAATGATCATTTCGATGCCACGGTCGAAATTCACATCGCCCAGCCGATGGTCTTCCTTGAGTTGCCAGAGAAAGTCCGAAGCGCGCACGATCGGCCCCGCGACGAGTTGCGGGAAGAACGAGATAAAAAGCGCGAAATTGAGAAGCTTCGGCTCGGGCTCGATCTTGCCCCGATAGATATCGATCGTGTAACTCATCGACTGAAACGTATAAAACGAAATGCCCAGCGGTAGAATAATGTTCAACAGGATGGGGTCGGTCTCAACGCCCATAACAGAGAGCAGATCCTGCGCGCTCTGGGCAAAAAAATTCGCGTATTTGAAGATTCCCAGAAGACCGAGATTCAAACAGATGCTCGTCCAGAGAAGATATTTCTTCTGCCGGACCGATTTCGCCCCAGGCAGACGCGCGCCGACCTGGAAATCTATCAGCGTTGAGAAGGCGATCAGGAAAAGAAGCCGGGCGCTCCAGCAGCCATAAAAAAAATAGCTGCAAATCAGAAGGAAGATGACCCGAATGCGCCCGATTCTCTCCCGGCTGATCGGCAGCGCGCCGAACAGCCAATAAAGCGCGAAGACAAACAAGAAGAATGTGACGAATGAAACGGATGAAAAAACCATGGGGTGCCGGGGAAATGGGCGAGCCTGCGTGGACACGGCCGATTACGTCCGCCGAGCTCGCCCCTTACGAAATACAAGCCTCGGAGCATCGGTCGAATGGCATCGCCACTCTCGGGTCTGCCGGAGGGGCATCTTGCCGCCTGTCGGCGAGCGCTGTCAACCCATCGCTACGATCCAAAACGACGGCCCCTCGACTCCTCCGGTCCTGACGATCCAAAGGATCACCCGCCGGTGTTTTCGAGAAAACGAATATAGAACGCGATCGCGCCCTTGTAGTTCTCGACCGATACGCGTTCATCTGTGCCGTGGATTCCGCTGAGATCTTCGCTCCGGAGCACGACCGGCATGAATCGGTATACGTCATCGCTGATATCCTGGAAGTATCGCGAATCCGTCCCACCAACGACAAGTCCCGGCGCGACGATCGCATCAGAAAAGACTTCGCCGATGGTTTTTTGGATCAGGCGAAACCCCGCCGAATCGGTCGAGGATTCGGGCGAAGGCTCGCTCGGCCAATCCCCATAAACCGTAATCTCAATGCGGTCGTCATCGATGACTTTGGCGACGTGCCGCTTGACCGATTCCAAGGAGTCGTTCGGATGAATGCGGAAATTCACGACCGCCCGCGCTTCGGTCGGAAGGATATTGTCTTTGATGCCGGCGTGAAAAATTGTCTCCGCGGTCGTCGTGCGTAGCAGCGCGTTCGAAGATTCCCCAGCCGCAAGCTGGGACTTGATCAGGCCGCCGAAGAGCCATTTGTTATTAAAGACGATTTGCATGCCATAAGGCATATGCGGCGTGAGCCAGGCGAACATCTCCCCCGATGGACCGCGCAGGCTGCCCGGCACCTGGTGCTTCTCGAGCTGCGCGAGCGCGGCAGAAAGGATGCCGATCGCGGTCTGCGGCGGAGGCTGAGAGGAATGCCCGCCCTCTGCCCGCGCCGTCAGCTCCAGGCTTACATATCCCTTCTCGGCGATCCCGACCAGCGCGACCTGGCCGTCCACTCCCGGCACGATCCCCTCGACCACCGCCAGGCCCTCGTCCATCACGAACTCCAGCTCGATGTCGCTATCATCTAACATCGCCGCGACGGCTTTGGCGCCGTTGGTCCCGCCGATCTCCTCGTCATGGCCGAATGAAAAATAGATCGTGCGTTCGGGTTGATACCCGCGCGAGGTCAGGTGCTCGGCGGCCTCGAACAGAGCGATGACGTTGATCTTGTCGTCCAGCGTCCCGCGCCCCCAGATGTATCCCTCGGCCACTTCCGCGCCGAAGGGATCGCGGCTCCAATCCTCGGCGACCACCGGCACAACATCGAAGTGCGCCATAAGCAGGACCGGCTTGAGCGATGCGTCCGACCCGCGCCACTCGTATACAAGCGAATACTTGTTGACCTTGCGAAGGCTCAGATTCTTGTGCGCGTTCGGATACGCCTTCGCGACGTAATCATGGAATTCGAGGAACGGCTTCGGATCGAACTTTTCCGGTTCTCCGTAAGAGATCGTTTTCAACTCAAGCGCTCCGACGAATCGGGCGACAGCATCATCGCCGACCGCGATCTTCCCGATCGGCTCGACATCGATTTGTTTACTTCGCGCCGGAAGCAGGCAGCCCCCGACTCCAAACAGTCCCAGCCCGAAAATAAGTGTGGCGATCCGTGCCCTTGCGTTCATATGCGTTCGCGCTCCTTGTCGACATTGTTATAATCAGAATCGGATTCGAAAAGTTCTCGGCCGTCTTAAGCCCGGATCAGGAGGCTCCGGTCCGGGGCGTCGTGCGTTCGACGATCGCCCGCAGGTCGAGCCCGGCGGGCAACGAACCGTATGCGTGCCCGGTCGCCCCGCAAAAACGCGATGCGAAGAATGCTTCGCGAACCGCCTCATCACCATGGCGCGCCATCAATGAACCCTGCAACGCGAGCGCCATCTTCTGCACGATCGTCCGCGCGCGAAGTTCGACATCCTCGGTGCGCGCCAATTCGTCACCCAATTGATCGATGGCCGCGTCGAGCCGTTTGTCCGCGCCGCGCGCTTCAGCGAGCTCGGCCATGAAAGCCTCGACCGATTCGGGCTCGCGTTTCATCGCGCGCAGCACGTCCAGGCACATGACATTGCCCGAACCTTCCCAAATCGAATTGACCGGCGCTTCGCGATAAAGCCTCGGCAGGATCGATTCCTCGACGTATCCCGCGCCGCCGTGGCATTCCAGAGCCTCGCCGATCGCCCCCGGGCACCGCTTACAAACCCAATACTTGCCCACAGCCGTCGCCAGCCGCGCAAAAGCGCGCTGCTCGGAGTCGCCCTCATCAGAGTCATAAGCCCGCGCCAGCCGCATCATCAACATCGTCGCCGCTTCGGATTCGACTGCCAGATCGGCCAGGACGTTCTGCATGAGCGGTTGCTCGCTGAGCAATTTGCCGAATGCGCTCCGGTGGGCCGCGTGATGAGCCGCCTGCGCGAGGGCCTGACGCATGATCGCCGCGCAGCCGATGACGCAATCGAGCCGCGTGTGCTGCACCATCTCGATGATCGTCCGGACGCCGCGCCCGTCTTCGCCCACCATCTGCGCCCACGCGTCCAGAAACTCAATCTCGCTCGATGCGTTCGAGCGATTGCCGAGCTTGTTCTTGAGCCTTTGAATCCGTATCCGATTGAGCGTCCCATCGGGAAGCCAGCGCGGGATGATAAAGCACGAAAGGCCGTTCTCGGTGTGCGCCAGCGTGAGGAAAATATCGCTCATCGGCGCCGAACAGAACCACTTGTGCCCGGTCAGGAGATATTCGCCGCCCGGCCCGCCGATGCCAACCGCCTCGGCCTTGGTCGTGTTCGAACGCACATCCGAGCCGCCCTGCTTCTCGGTCATCGCCATGCCCATGATCGCGCCGCGCTTGCCGGCAGCGGGGATGAAACGGGAATCGTAATGGCGCGTGGTCACGCGCGGGATCCATTCCTCGGCGATCTCAGGCTGCGCGGTCAACGCCGCGACGCCTGCATACGACATCGAAATCGGGCAGCCGTGGCCCGCCTCGACCTGACTCATGAGATTCATCAGCGCCGCCCGCGCGACATGGCTGCCGGCTTTTCGCTCGATCCACGGCAGACTGTGGACGGCCTCGCCCACGGCCTTGCTCATCAGCGCATGCCAGGCCGGGTGATACTGCACCTCGTCGATCCGATTGCCGAAGCGATCGTGCGTGTGCAACACCGGTGGATTTTCGTTCGCGTCGAATCCGAGCCGAATGGCGTCGGGCGTTCCGGCCCATTTGCCCAACTCGCTGATCTGCGCCTCGGCCCAGCCCCCGCCCTCGCGCGCCAGGGCTTCGCCCAGCGCCGCATCCTGTTCGAATAGATTATAGCTTTCGAGCGGCGGCGGCTGATTCGTCACCGCGTGGGTCTCGTATGCCGGGCGGTCTGTATCGACGATCATGATTCGCTCACTTCCCCCAATCCGGCCGGGGTCTGATTCGGTGGTCGTGCTGCCGGATCGAGCCCAATTGTAATACGCGCCACCGCCGGAAGGCAAAAAGATCGTGAGCCCGCAGTTTCGCGTCGGAATCCTCGCTGGCGTTGCCGCCCGGAAAATCGAAGCCCGAGTCATCAGATCCCGATATATGCAATACGACTTGACGCCGGAGTCAACTTCTTTGTCTATAGGGTCGAGCCCGGATTCAGTAGGCTCGTGTGGCAAGGTCCCATCTAAGGTTTTATGTGTATTTCACTCTAAGCGCTCGAATCTTGGACGCGGTATGACGTAAAGACTCTTGAGAGCTGCCAGGGGGGTCTTCCCCGTGTAATGCTCAAATCCAGTTGGCTCAACGCGGCGCAATTAGGGGGGTCCACAATTGACACGAATATTGGTGACTGATGACGAGGCAGCAATTCGCAAGCTTTTGCGCCAGATGCTCGAAGGCGAGGGGTACTCGGTCGCCGAGGCCGGAGACGGCGAAGAGGCGATCGCGATCGCGCGTCAAGACCCGGCCGACCTTCTGATCACCGATTTGTTCATGCCTGTCCGTGAGGGGCTGGAAACGATCCAGGAATTCAGAAACGAGTTCCCCGAGATGCCGATTATCGCAATATCGGGCGGCAGGCCGGATTCGAACAGCGATTTCCTTCACGTCGCCGGCAAGCTCGGCGCCGACCGCACGCTTAACAAACCCTTTCGCAAGAACCAGATCCTCGAAGCCGTCTCCGAGTTGCTCGATAAACTTTCATGAATTGATGCGCTCGGACGGATCGTGCTGATCAATCTTGGATCTGTGATCGCTCACGCGACTCTTGAATCTTCGGCTCGACTTCTCTATTTCAATCCAAAGGGCGTAACATCCTGAAATCGGCCCGGCCATGTCAAGGCGACATGCGGGAGGAGAGAATTGAGCGACACTTCAAAGAACGAACGGCCGCGGGCGCACGTTCGTGAGGCCTCGACCGTCGTGATCATCCGGCGGCTCGGTGGCCTGCCATCGGATGACCCGTTGTTTATGCTGCGGCGCAACTCAAAGAGCGCGTTCAATCCCGATGCATTGGTTTTCCCCGGCGGCGCGCTCGAGGCCGAGGATGGGCCGGCGGGCAGCGATGTGGCGTTCGACCGTGCGGCACGGCGCGAGACTATCGAGGAATCCGCAATCGACCTGGCTCCATGCGATCTCGTCTGGTTCGACACCTGGCTGACGCCCGTCGGCGAGCGACGCCGGTTCATGACTCGGTTCTACCTGGCGACGATCGACGCCGACCAGGGCCACGAAGCCCAGGCCGATGAGGTCGAGGTTCACGACGGCCGCTGGGCCACACCCGCCGAATTCCTCTCCGATTGCGATTCGGGTTCGGTCGATCTGCCCCCGCCGACGCTCTCGACCCTGTTGCTGCTGCGCGAACGTGGCTGGCCCTGGTTCATCGAGAGCGCCGCCGAACCGCCCCGAGAACCCATCATGCCCAAGATGGAACTCGGTGACCGAACCATCACCGTCGTTATGCCACACGATTCCGCATACGCGTCGCTCGCCGGGGATTCGATGCCCGCCCCGGCCCGCGCAAGCCTTCACGCGAAGCGATTTCTCCGGCGCGAGAATCGTTGGATTATCGTCGACCAGTAACAGCAAAAAGCTCAAAGAGGACTGACCACGGGGACACGGGGATGAATCCATTTTTCTCACGAATTGATCCCCGTGGTTTGCCTTTCTTCGCGCCTTCCTGAATTTCCCGTGTTCCCCGTGTTCCGTGGTCAATTTCACTTCGATTCGCCGCCCGGCCCGGATTCTCCTTCTCCAGGCCCATCTTCGGCCACCGCCTCGCGCAGTGCGCGGCGCGCGATACGCGTGACGTAGACCGTCACCGCAACCGTCGCCGCCAGGCCAATCAACTTCATCGCCAGCGGCCCGGCGCCACCCGAATCGCCTGAACCGCCCGACTCAATGCCGCCCGAAAAGATCTTCGCCAGATCGCCCGCTGTCGATCCCAGATAGACATACATCACGGTCGCGGGCAGCATCCCCAGCCATGAGCCGATTAAATACTGCCAAAACCGTACGCGCGTCAGTCCGAAGGCGTAGTTCAAGACGTTGAATGGGAAGATCGGACTAAGGCGAATAAGGAAAACGATCTTGAACCCCTGAACGCCGACCGCGTGGTCGACGGCCGCAAAACGCGCGTTGCCTCGAACGAGGCGCTCGACATTCTCGCGAGCGACAAATCGCCCGACCAGGAAAGCCGCGCCCGCGCCCAACGTGCTACCGATCGAGATCGCGATCGACCCGCCGACCACGCCGAACAAAAATCCTCCCGCGAGCGTCAGGAACATCCCCGGAACGAATAACACGGTGGCGACGATGTACAGACCGATCAGGACAAGATAGCCCCAGGGTCCGATCTCTCGCGTCCATTCAAGAAGCGATTCGAGATACTCGGGGACCGGCAGCAGAACCAGCGCCGCGAGAACGGCAGCCGCAAGCGCGCCGGCGGCGAGCCATTTGATTGGCAGGGCGGAACGAGGGGGGCAGACGGTCATCTTCGGATTACAAATCCTGGACTCCCGGAGAGAATCGAACCACGGGGATCAAAGGGATCGAGAACAACTGGACATGGCGCGAAGAGAATTGAACCACGGGGGCACCGGGAACACTGGGAATTCGAGGGACAGCGACGTAAGGCTCCCCGATAATAGTGCCGAACTTACCCACCGGCGCGCGGAAGTTACTCGAGCCCGAATTCAATCCGCGCGATCTTCCTCCTTCGCGCTGCTACGGCGGACTCGACGGATCTCTTCGATTTTTCTTTAACAATCCCGCACCCGGCGCGCGGCCTATTCGCCGCCGCCGATGGTCTCGGCCTTGATCGACGGGTCGATGCCGTTCAGAGCCTCATCGTCGATCGTATAGCTCATGAAGGCGAACATCATCTCTGCATACGTCGGCAGACCCCAGCGGACCTCGGCCGTCGGGTCCGGGTTGTCCGGATTATCGGCGGAATTATCGAAGTGCGCCGTCGCGAAGAACTGAGTGCCGGCCGGCACCTGGAGCGGCTGATCAAAGACGTAACTGAGCTGCCAGTTGAAATCATACTTCGGCACCGAGAGCAGTCTCTTCGAGCTTCCGTCCGGGAATCGCGCCGTGACCTGCATGTCTTTGCCGCGCAGGTGCATGTGCGGCATGATCCCGCGCACGGTGATATTCTCGTGGATCGTCTCGTTCGCGACGACCTTGTGATCCGGCGCGCCGGGCGGAATCACGAATCGCATGTTGCCGACCGGGACGGTCCGCAGCCTCTTCTGGACCGGCGCGGTTGCGAACTTAATGCCAACCGACGAGCGATCCGTGGCCGTCACGCCCGGCTCTTTGTTGTAATGCATCTGCAGGACGAGCGATGAGTTTGCGGGCAGGTAAAGCCCCTCGCCCTCGGGCAGAATCACCGGCGGCAGGCCAGGCGCGTATCCGCCGAGGCCGCTCGAAAGGGCTTCCTCGCCGCGCGGCCGATTCTCGCCGAATGACGCCACGAAAACAATGATGTGATGAACGACATCGGAATTGCCCGGCCGGCTCTCGGCCGCCTGAATCCAGCGATCCTCGGTCAGCCCGGTCTTGATGGTCACGTAGCGATATTCATCGACCAGTTCATCGCCGAGAACCTCATCGGCCGTCATCTCGAAAATCATATCCGGCTCGCCGATCTTCCAGCCTTCGGTCCACTCCATTGGCTCGGGAAGGTCGGCTGAATCACCCTGGGGAGCGCCCGCTGCGGCCCATCTCGAAATCGTGCGCACCTCGTCCTCGGACATGCGGCGGTCGTTCTTCCAGTGGCCGACCGCGGGGTCTGCGCCCCAGGGCGGCATCTCACGCGCTTCGACGACCTTGCGAATCGACTTGGCCCAGGGCCGAACCTCGTCGTAGCTCATGAACGTCATC
This sequence comes from Candidatus Sumerlaeota bacterium, assembly GCA_021772735.1. Lineage (GTDB taxonomy): Bacteria > Sumerlaeota > Sumerlaeia > MVZB01 > JAJFLK01 > JAJFLK01. The sequence continues at coordinate 11,688 of JAJFLK010000515.1, forward strand.
GGCACGGCCTCGCCCGGACGATGGCACTCCTGGCAATGGCTCTGCACGATCGGCGCGATGTCAAGCGAGTAGGTCGGTGCGGCGGCCGCAGCGCCGCGAGGCGCGGCCACCAGGGCCAGCGCAGCCACCAAAGCGAGGCTTAACGCCGGGCGGGCGGCACGAACGAATGTGGATTGAAACATGAATGACTCCCCCTGGCGCTGGCATCTATCCCTCAAGGGTCCAATATCGGCATTCGCCAAAATCTGCCTGAGGGTACAATCGCTGAGTTTACCGCCGCAGACCGAACGAAGGCAAGGAGAGCCTGATATATTAGACCTCCCGGCTCAGGTTCACTTCGCCCGCAGCTCTTGGTAGACCCGAGCGTGCGCCTCGGCGATCCCATCCCAACTTCCCTCGGCGCGCCGGTGGTCTCGTGCCGCACGGCCCATCCGCGTCATGGCCGCCGGATCGTCAATCGCGCGAGACATCGCCGAGCAAAGGGCCTCAGCGTCGCCAGGCTCGACGAATATCCCAGTCTTGCCATCTTCAATCATATCCACTAATCCACCCACCCGCGTGGCAATCGACGCCCGTGCGAAGGCCGCCGCCGTCGCGACGACTCCCGAGCCGCTCGCGTGCGTATAGGGCAGGATCACGGCCCCGGCGCGGCCCATCAATCCCGCCAGTTCATCCTCGGTCACGCGCCGGTTGATGATCTCGACGTTCGCACCGAGCCTTTCCAGCGCGCCTCGATCGCCTGAAATATCACCCTCCCCGGCGATAATCAGCCGGGCGTCGGGGTGCACGATCAAAAGCTTCTCCAGCGCCGCCAACGCCGTCGTCAGACCCTTGTATGGAAGCAATCGACCGAAGAACAAAAACGTCATCGGCTCGGGCTCTATGCCATTGCCCCGGTCTCCCCTGTCGCCCCTGTCGCCGCCGAAATTACCCCCGTTTTCGCTCTTACCAGCCGCGTCCGAACCTGGGAATTCATACCCGCCGAATGCGATCGAATGCAGCCGACCGTCGAGCGACGGGTGCCGCCGGAGCGCCTCGGTCCGAGCCGCCTCGCCGTGGACAAAAACCGCCCCGGCATGGCGCACCGCCGAGCTTATGCCTAGCCGATTGCGCGCCGAATCCTCCCCATGATGCGGCGTGATGTCGTGCACGGTCACGGCGACCGGCGCGATCCGCGCGACGAAGGCCATCGCGGCCGAATACCAGGGATAGGCGAAAACGATGTGGATGACGTCGGGCCCGAAACGACGCATCGCGGCCAGAGATCGCACGAGCTCGATCGGTTGCAGCGCGATCCTCCCCCATTGCCCGGCCCCCAGGCCTGTCGGCGCGCGCACGGGCAGGAACTCGATCGACCCGCAAAAGCGCCGGCGATCCATTCGCTGGTTGATCGCAAGACCGACTTCCAATTCGGGCCGGGCGGCAAGCGCGCTCGCGAGCGCTCCGGTGTAAAGCTCGTGGCCGGGCCCGTCCCACAAGTCAATGAGCAGAACGCGAACTGTGGATTGATTCTCGTCGCTCAAATCGCGACTCCGATTCGTTCTCGAATCATGCGGCACCCCGAAGTTCGGTCGGCGCTCTGATCGTTCACGCCGCCGGGATCTTTCATGCCGCCACGAATTTTCATGCAGATAGTCCAATCGCCTGAAGGGACACTTGAGCGGCCACTTGAAGTCACGCTTGCGCGTGGGCGGGGCGTTTGATCCAATCCCCGCCCCGGGAATCGAACTGGACCCGACCTCTCATGGAACACACTGAACCAGAAACCACGGGCGGCCCACTACCAAAAATCAGCATCGTCACGCCGTCTTTCAATCAGGGCGCCTTCATCGCCCAGACGCTCGGGAGCGTCCGCGCCCAGAGGGCCGTCGAGATCGAGCACATCGTCATGGACGGCGGTTCGACGGACGAAACCATGGAGATCGTCCGCCGCCACGAGGACGGCCTCGCCCACTGGCAATCCCAGCCGGACGGGGGCCAGACCGATGCTTTGATCAAAGGCTTCTCCCGCGCGACCGGCGATGTCTTCGGCTGGCTCAATTCGGACGATTACCTCTGGTCTCCTCGATCCATGCGGGCCGTCGCGCGCGCCTTCGCCGATCACCCCGAAGTCGATATCGTCACCGGCGATATGATTTACGTCACCGAAGACCGCGAGCCCATCCTGATCGACATGGTCTGGCAGCCTACCGCCGAGCAGTTCGATTATCACATGGCAATGACGCAGCAGGCGACCTTCTGGCGCCGCAGCGCATACGAGCGGGTCGGCGGGCTGGACCCGGATTTTCATTTCTGCATGGATTTCGATCTCTTCGGGCGCATGAGCCGAAATGGCAAGATCATGCGCATCCCGGAAATCATTTCGGCCTTCCGTCTGCATCACGCCGCGAAGACTTATTCCATCGCAGATGTCTGCAAGCGCGAGAGGGCTCGTCTGCTTCAGCGCTCGACGGGCCGCCAGCACATCGACCTGCGCGGGCTCATGCTGGGCATGCAAATCCGCTCGGGCGCCATCCGGGCTCAATGGGAAGCCTTCAGCGCCAAGCGCCTCCTGCCCACGCAAGCCAACGCCCGCATCGAGCTGATCAGCTTTCCGATCCTGCGCCTGCGCGGACTGGGCCAGTAGGGCACGGCGTCTTGCTGCGAGGCTCATTCCGAATTCGCGCCGATCTTTCGTCTCTGACTCGCGGTCTGCGATTCACAGGCGATCAAGAAATCATCTGCTCGAACAATTTCTCGTATGCCCTCGCTTGCTTCTCAAGCGCGTAATGGCGCTGGGCGAACTTGCCCGCCTCGCGCCCCTTCCGGGTCCAATCCGCGCGCTCGGAGAACGCCCTGCCCAAAGCCTCGGCCAGTCCCTCGGCCGTCGCCTCGGGCGCGAGCCATCCGGTCTCGCCGTCCTCGATCATCTCCGGCACGCCGCCGATCGGCAGCCCGACCGATGGCGTTGCGCATGCCGCCGCCTCGGCGAGAACCAGCGGCAGGTTGTCCGCCAGAGAGGGATGAATAAACAGGTCGGCCGCGTTGTATGCCGTCGCGAGAGCTTCGGCCCCTTCGAGCCGGCCGGTGAAGTGAGGCTGGACCCAATCGGGCAGGCCGAGGCGCGCGATCCAATCCGGGCCGCCTTCGCCGACG
>JAJFLK010000516.1 GCA_021772735.1 Candidatus Sumerlaeota bacterium
AGTGCGGTCGACGTCGCCCCAGGCGTAGCGATCCAGGATGACGTCGCCGACCACGAGGATCCGACGACCCTTGAACCGAGCGATTATGGCGGCGAGCCGCTCGCCGCTGCTTGCGGCGGTCTCGGATGTTTTCGCTTTGCGTGCCATTGCTGCGGGGGCATGCCTCCGGGTTGATGTTTGAAGCGAGCGGGCCTTGCCAATCCGCAATTAAAGAGCCGGACTCCCGGATTGCAATTTAAATCGGGGCCGAGGCTTGCGCTCAAGGCGGCGGGCGCGCGGCTTCGGGCTCGATTCGTTTCAGGATTCGAGTCCCGAATCGGACATCGCGGAAAGGCTCGTGGCCGAACGAGGCGACAGATTGATATCCGGCGCCGAGCATCCATTCGACGATGCCCCGACCGTAATTATCCTTTGTGTTGCCGAAGAATCCGACGCCGTATTCCTGAGTGTTCTTGTGAGCAAGGACGATGGTGTCCGGCGGGTTCGCTTCGAGCGCCGCGACGATCGCGTCCTCACCATACAGAGCCAGTTCGATCGGCATGAAGTTGATATACGGCGTCGGGTTGGCGCGCCGGGAGAGATAATTGAGGATGACGCCCTCGGGCAAGACGAGGAGCGAAGCCTCGGGTGGCGTGTTTCCCTGGAGCCAGGCCAGCGTGGCGGCCATGGTCACGCCTGCGTCATAGACTTGGGGATCGTACGTAAAGATGCGGTCCGCGCCGTCGCTCATGGGAAGGTTCTTGGCGCCCATGAATTCGGCCGTGCGCCGCGCGTGGGCAACCGAGACGGCGACGATGACCAGGACCACCAGACTCCGCAATGCGGAGCGCTGGAGCCGGGTTCGGGTCGCGTGGTTTGGGAAATCGCGCACGAGCCATGCCACCAGAAGCAACGTCGCGGGCATGGCGAGGAACGCGCCGTAGTGACCGACCTTGCAGTTGAGCAAGATCTTGATCAGGAGCGTGACCGAAAACACGCTCCAGAGGAACATTGCGCCGGGCCGGGCCGAAGCCCTGGGGCGGGCGCTCCGGGAACAGAACAATCTGAAATAATACAGGCAGGCGGCAAGGGACGTGAGCTGGAGCGGCCGAGCTAGAGGCCGTAGAGAAAAGGTGTCGCTCGAAGCGATCCAGGCCGCGCCGGCCAGAGCGATTAGCCAAAACGCCGCCCGCAGCACGCCCGAGTTAAAGCACGCTATGACTCGGGCCGAGCCAGCCATAGCGGCGCACGCGAGGATCAGACCGACCAACGCTTTGAGGGCCAGCCACGCATTGGCGGCGGGGCGGTCGAATCCGGAGACAACCAGGTAAAAACGATTGCTCGTGATGTCGGAATTGCCCAGCCCTGCGAAAGCTCCGGAGACGACGCGCCAGGCGTCTTCGGGCGCGAGATGCCGGGAGAAAGTGATAAAGAAGGCGAGTGGGGCAAGCGTCGCCGCCCCAACGAACCAAGCCAGACGCGCGGCCAGTACGCGAGGCGGTTCGGGGCGCATGGAGGCAAGCACGGCGTTCGCGATGCAGACCCCCACGGCTGCCGCCGCGATCTCCACTTTGGTCAGGAATATAAGGCCCATCAGGCCGCCGGCCAGGGCGGATCGCCACATGCGAGGCCTCCGAAGCTGGGCCCCGAAGCACGCGACCAAGCCCATGCAAAGGATGAGGCCATGCGTCACTTCATGGGCATAGGGGGCGATGTAATTGGAGCCGGCAATGAATTCATACTGCGCAAACGCGAAAACCAGCGCGAAGACGAGCCCTGCGACGGCGGCTGCGGTTCGATCGGCCCCGGCGCGGATGAAACGATGAATACCGAACATCATCAGGACGGCCAGTATGAGGTTCATCGCAAGGATGATCCGGACCGACGGGCCGACGAGGCGAAAAATGAGGGCATTGAAGCTGTGAGAGAGCGGCCCGAAGAGGGTATAGACATCGCGGCCCAGGACGTCGCCTTCGGCCAGACGCCAGGGGACGTAGAGCTCGCGGCCGAAATCGACCAGATGATCGGGCCATCGCAGCCAGCCCACTGAGGCAAGGCTTGCAAAGAGGGCGCCGAGCAGAGCGGGTGCCATCCAGCGATGCCGGCGGAGGACCGGTTCAAGTTCCATGGGAGGCATTGTTAGCTGATTTGGCGCCGCCGGGCGAGACTTGAGTGAATCGCGGCCTGCCGGCCGGATTGTCCCAGGCCAATCTGCCGCAGATCGAGGGTCAATTATTAGCCGAGGCGCGGGATGCTTGAAAACGTCGATCCAGCAGGGCAGGATTCTGGCCTCATGCGACCGAGCCGGAACGGGTCGGGACTCCATGCTCAGGGCGGGGTCCGAAAAAAGATAATGATTGTGGCTTGAATTCCGGCCGATGGTTTGCCACGATACCGAGCTTCGCTGGTCTGCGGAGGGGATTCGGGGCCACAAGCAAGCTCGACGGGGCCGGTCCGGCTCCCTACCCGGGCGGGAAAACTATTCGAAACTCGACAACGCTCGGGAGGCTGCTGAAAGGGAATTATCATGGCGAAGGAAAAATTTATTCGCGAGAAACCACATGTCAACGTCGGCACGATTGGTCATATCGACCATGGCAAGACCACGCTGACCGCTGCACTGACGAAGGTTGCCTCAGACAAGGGCATGGCCGATTTCATCGACTATCAGTCCGTGGCCCGAGCCAGTGCGGCGCAGGGGTTTCGCAACGAAATGAAGACGGTGACGATCTCGATTTCACACGTCGAATATAATACGGAGAACAGGCATTACGCCCATGTGGATTGCCCGGGCCACGCCGACTTCATCAAGAATATGATTACGGGTGCGGCACAGATGGACGCCGCGATTCTCGTCGTCGCCGCAGACGATGGTCCCATGCCTCAGACCCGCGAGCATATCCTTCTTGCCCGCCAGGTCGGCGTGCCGAACATCGTCGTTTTCCTGAACAAGGTCGACCTCGTGGATGATCCGGACCTGATCGAGCTCGTCGAGATGGAAGTCCGGGAGCTTCTGACCAAGTACGATTTCCCGGGTGACGACGTCCCGATCATCCGTGGTTCGGCGCTCAAAGCGCTCGAAGGCGACGACAGCGAGCTCGGCAAAGGCTCGATCGAGGCCCTTTACAATGCGCTCGATACCTACATCCCCCAGCCCGAGCGCGAGACGGACAAGCCGTACCTCATGCCGATCGAGGACGTTTTCTCGATCACGGGACGCGGAACGGTCGTCACCGGCCGTATCGAGCGCGGCACGGTCAAGGTCGGCGAATCCATCGAGATTGTCGGTATTCACGACACGACGAAGACCACCTGCACGGGTGTTGAAATGTTCCGCAAGGAGCTGGATTCGGGCATGGCGGGCGATAACGTCGGCATTCTGCTCCGAGGCATCGACAAGGAGAAAGTCGAGCGCGGTCAGGTGCTCTGCAAGCCCGGCTCGATCACGCCGCATACAAAATTCAAGGCCAGTATTTACGTCCTGACCAAAGAGGAAGGCGGGCGCCACACGCCCTTCTTTAAGGGATATCGGCCGCAGTTCTATTTCCGGACGACGGACGTGACCGGGGCGGTCATTCTACCGGATGATGTCCAGATGGTCATGCCTGGCGATAACGTCGATCTCGAGGGCGTCCTCGGGCAGCCGATCGCCATGGAGAAGGAACTGCGGTTCGCGATCCGCGAAGGCGGCAAGACCGTCGGCGCGGGCGTCGTGACCGAAATCATCGAATAAGCTTCAAGCGTTCGGCATGGGCCGGACCTTGCTCGCGTTCAAATGTCCGCCGTCGTGATTCGCTCACGGCGGCGGATTTCTTTATGGACTGCTCCGAGCCGGCCCCGCTTCCTCTCAAGTAGTGACCGAATGCCGCTGACGCCGCAAGGCGTCCTACTTGAGGTGGCGCGGGTCCAGAGCGTCGCGGATGCCATCGCCCAGAAAGTTGAACGCGAAGACGGTGATGAAGATAAAAACGCCGGGGATCAGGAGCCACGGGAAATCGACCAATGCCCGGATATTCTGGCCTTCGCGCAGCATATTTCCCCAAGACGCCTGCGGCTCTTCGATGCCCACGCCGAGGAAGCTCAGGGCGACTTCGCCCAGGATATAGGCCGGGATGGAAAGCGTCGCGGCAATGATGACGTAGGTCATCGTGTTTGGGAGCAGATGACGCGTGATGATGCGCGCCGGAGAGGCGCCCATCGCGCGGGCTGCCGAGACGTAATCCAATTTGTTGATCGCCAGCACCATGCCGCGAATCACGCGCGCCGTCCCGGCCCAGCCGACGAACGAGAGGATGCCGATCATCATGATATAGATCTGCCATGACGTGATGGCCTCATCCTCTTCGAGCCGGAAAACCGTTCGCATCAGCGGATTCGAATCCGAAAGCGCCGCGCGAATTGCCAGGATCAGGTAAAGGCCGGGGATCGACATAAGCAATTCGCATCCGCGCATGATCCAGGCGTCGGCCCGCCCGCCGAGGTAGCCCGAGAGGCCGCCGACCAGCAGGCCCATCGTCATCGTCATCGAGATTCCGATTAGCCCGACACTGAGCGAGATCTTCGCGCCGGAGAGGATTCGGGAGAGGTTGTCTCGGCCCAGGCGATCGGAGCCAAACACGTAAATACGCGGGCGATCCACGCCTTCGGGATGGGCTCCGGCGGCCGGCTCGTCGACCCCGAA
>JAJFLK010000517.1 GCA_021772735.1 Candidatus Sumerlaeota bacterium
TCTCGGCCAGCGCGCCCTCGCCGATCTCAAAGAGCCTGGCGATAATCGGCCCGGCCTCGCGACGAATCTCAGCCCACTCGTAAATCAGCCCGTCGATATTCTCGGCGCCAGCCTCGCCCGCCGAGCGGAGCAGCTCGGCGACGCGGCCAGCCAGGGCAGCGATTTGCTCGCGATCCAGTTCCTCGGCTATTCGCGGAGCAATATCTTCGGCGAATTTCCGGATCGATTCGCCCATCTCCTCGGAAAACTTCTCGTTCAGTTCCAGGCCCTTCTCCTTGACGACTTCGGCTGCGGCCTCAGCCTTCTCTCGCCACTCGGCTGAAGAGGCCTTGAGCCTTTCGAGGGCCTCTGAGCCTTTTTCGCGCAATTGCCATGCCCGGAGCTGGACGCCGCCCTCCCGGCCTCGGATGACCGCGCCATCAGGCATCGGCGGCGATGGCTTGGTGCTGTTATGCAGGTCGAGGAACTTCACGCCGGTGATGTCGGGGTACTCAGCGCTTGAGACAACGGCTGTCGAATTGGCCCGGACCTGCTCCCGGCTTTCGTTGTCGATCCGCACGATGATGCGAATCTGCTCGCCCTGTGCTCCCAGCTCGACCGAATCCACGTTGCCGATATTGACGCCGTTCATCGCGACAAGGTCGCCGGGCCGCAGGCCGCGCGCATCTTTGAAGGTCACAACGTATTTCAGATCGTTATTCGCGTAGAGCGCAATGACAAGAAAGATGACAAGCAGAATCGCCACGCAGGCGCCGGCGAATATCAGCGCGAGGCGGCCATCTCTCTCTTCGGGGTTGGCGGATCCGGGTTGCATCGCCCTATCCTGGCGTGGAGACACCGCAGCTCAAGCCAATGGCGCGCCCGCGCGGTTCGAGATCAATCCGCCGGGGCAACTTCGGTGGTCGGCGCCGCCGCAGCGTCGGCAGATTCAGGGGACTCGGCTGCCGCTGTCGCGATCTCGGCCTCAAGGGCTTCGATCTGTTCCCGCACGCGTTCGATGGCTCCGTAATCGGGCTTCTTGCCGAGAATTTCCTGGTAGAGCCGAAGCGCATCCTTGGGCCGATTCCATCGCTGCTGGACATCGGCCAGACGCTCCAGGCTGCGCCAGGCGAATTCATGACTCGGATCGCCGGTGATCAGTCGCGTGTACTGATCGTAAGCGGTCTTGAAATCATCCTGACGATATAGACTCTCGGCCAGGTAGTAACGGGCTTCGATCGCGCGATCACCGGTCAGCCCCGCCTCGATCGCCGCCTCGAATCCACCCCGAGCATCTTCGTATCGGCCCAGGTTGTATGCCTTAAAGGCCTCATCGTAGGTCTCTTTGCCCAGCTGCCCCGGCGCGAGCAATTCTCGCGTCTGCTCCGAGGGTTGGACCGGCTGCATGTCGAGCTTCGTGTTCAGCGAATCCACCTTGAACGAGAGCTCGGCCAACTCGCGACGCAGACGCTCAAGGTCGTCGTTCTGCTGACGAAGCCGCTTTTCGATTTCGCCCAGGCTCGATTCCATCAGGGCGTTGCGCGTCTGGAGCTTGCTGTCGAGCGTCTCAAGCCGGTAATCGAGCTGGCGCTTCGCGGACCCTTGCTCTTCTTTCAAGTCCTTGAGCAGACGTTCGATATCGACCAGATCCTGCTCGACCCGGGCGCCGCTGCCGCTCGGCGCGAGCAGCCCGCAACCGGTCGTCCACAACGCAGGCGTTAATGCCAGTATGAAGAGAAGGGCGCTTCGCCACGGCGAGGCGCCCGGGAATCCAGGAATCATCATTCGGTCTTTCTGCGGGCCGGCCCTCTAGTAAACGAGGAACTGTGCCCGGCGGTTTCGGTTCCAGGCATAATCGCCTGCGCCGGCGTCGATGGGCCTTTCCTCGCCGTAGCTGATGACATGCAGCGCATCGTCAGAGATGCCTTGTGAAATCAAGTAAGCCTTGACTGCTTTTGCGCGGCGCTCGCCTAGCAGGAGGTTGTATTCGATTGTCCCACGCTCATCGCAGTGACCCTCGATCTGAATCTCGACGCCGATGTTGGCCTTGATCCACTCTGCGTTCTGATCCAGAACGCTTACCGTCCCCGCGTCCAGCCGATAGCTGTCGAACGCGAAGTGAACGGTCTGAAGTTCGCTGACGGTGCCGCGCGGCTCGGTCCGAATCACATCGCTCATCGGCAGATTGATCAGCTCTTCATTGACGGGGTGCTCGGGCAGTTCGAAAAGCGATCCGTCGGCGAGGCTTATCCCCTCGCCCGGACCCGCGCCTGCATTTATAAGGCCGGGCGGTGGCGGAAGAATAACTTTATCGGGATGGAAAATCGAAGTCTGATCGATCTTGTTCGGACGCCAGAGTTGCCACCATTTCTCTCGGGGTTTGGTCGAACGGGCACAGCCAGCCGAACCGATAGAGAAAATCAAAGTGCCGACGGTCATCAGGAGCAGAGAGCGGGAACGGGTAAACATCGGGGGAACCTCCTGCGGTTAAGTGGGATTAAATCATGCGTGACTCGCGCGCAAACAGTTGGGCAGGCAGCGCCCGCGGCGCCGCCTGTGAGGCGCTACGCCTAAATTTGTAACGCAAAGCCTCGGCGGATTCCAGCGCAATCACCTCAACATTTTTCTGTAAATTGGATTCGAGAAATGAAGCGCGCGGCCCGAAGTCGAAGAAATCTTCGAGTGGTCGCCGGTCATCCACGAAAAACACAGCCGCACGGTGCTCTATCGCGTGGAATTCGACGAGCCGTGACCGAACGAAATCAGCGCGCCGGTCCCGCACATCGGGCGTATTTGCACTCGTAACCCATTCAAAGCGCCGCAGGGCGCATGGCGTAGCTTTTGACAATCGCCGGGCCTCTCCGTAAGGTGTGCGATTGGTTTGGGCACGCACGGACGTGCAGAAAGGGATCAAGCGTGAGCGAAGACGCAATCTTTGAAGAAATCCATAATGTGGTGATTGCCGGCTCGGGCCCGGCGGGGCTGACCGCCGCAATTTATGCAGGCCGCGCCGACCTGAAACCCGTCTTGGTTGCCGGATTCGACGAGGGCGGGCAGCTCGTCGATACGACCGATGTCGAAAATTATCCGGCCTTCCCCGAGGGCATCATGGGGCCGGACCTGATCGAGGCCATGCGCAAGCAGGCCGAGCGATTCGGCACGCGTTTCATGAAAGGCGATATCCAGTCAGTCGATCTCTCGGTGCGTCCGTTCACGCTCAGCCTCGAAGGCGGCAAGACGATCCGCACGAAGACTTTGATTATTTCAACCGGCGCTTCGGCGCGCTGGCTCGGTCAGGAAAACGAGACGAAACTGCGCAAGGGCGGAGGCGGGGTCTCGGCCTGCGCCACCTGCGACGGTTTCTTTTACAAGGGCAAGGAACTGGCAGTGATCGGCGGCGGCGATACCGCGATGGAAGAGGCGACGTTCCTGACGAAATTCGCGACCAAGGTCAGTGTCATTCACCGGCGCGATCAACTGCGCGCGTCCAAGATCATGCAGGAGCGGGCGTTCCAGAATGAAAAAATCGAATTCATCTGGGACAGCGTCGTCGATGAAGTCCTGAGCGGGGATGACGACAAGATCCGCGCGCTCGCCGTGCGCAATGTCAAAACGGACGAGACCAGCGAACTGGCCGTCGGCGGTCTTTTCCTCGCGATCGGGCATATCCCGAACACGAAATTCCTCGCCGGGCAAATCGAGTTGGACGAAACCGGATTTATCAAGGTCGCCGAGCCGACGACCGCAACGTCCGTCGAGGGAGTCTTTGCGTGCGGCGACGTCATGGACCCCCTTTACAAGCAGGCGATCACAGCGGCGGGCACGGGCTGCCGCGCGGCGATCGACGCCGAAAAATTCCTGGAAGCCGAAGCGGGCTGACGGGCTCCCTGCCCCCAACGCCGGCTGAGCCCCTGACGCCGGCCCAGCCCGCCCGTGCAGGCACATCGCCGGGAGCCTAATCCGCCTTGCGTATCCTCCACCTTGCAAGCAGCCACCGATGGACGGGCGTCGCCGAACCGGCCAGCGCCCTGGCCGAGGAGCAGACGCGCCTGGGCCATGAGGTCCATTTCGCCTGCGTCAAAGGCCACAGCTTCGCTCGGCGGCTCGGGCGGCGCGATCTCATCGCCGTCGGCGATCTGCATCTCGAACCGGGCATCCATCTGATCGAGATGACGCGAGACATCATGCGCCTGCGCGCGCTGATCGCGGACAAGAAATTCGACGTCGTTCACTGCCACCTCAATCACGATCACTGGATCGCCGCGATTACGTTGTCCGGGCTCACGCTTTCGCAGCAGGACCGACCGGCGAGACCCATCCTCGTCCGGACACTCCACCGCGATGCGCCTCCCCGGAGCGATCCCGTCAGCCGACGGCTTTTCGCCGAAGCGACCGACGTGCTGATCGCGGTCAGCCAATCGGGCCGGCGCGAAGCGGCCGAGGCGCTCCGTATCGCCGAGGATCGCGTCGTCTGGGTCCGGGGCGCGGTCGATCTCGATCGGTTCAAAGCCGGCGGGGATCGGCACGGAATGCGCAAGCAATGGAAAATCCCCGGCTCGGCGCCTGTCGCGGGGATCGTCGCGCGGATGCAGCCGCATCGAGGGCATCACCTGTTTCTCGATGCCGTCGATGACGTGCTCGCGCGTGTGCCCGAAGCGCGATTCGTCCTCGTCGGCCGGGGCGAGCTGAAAAAGGAATTACGCGCTCGACGAAAGGCTCATCCCAGGGCTCGACAGATTATCGAAGCCGGGTATCACAAGGAGACTCTGGCGGATTGCTACTCGGCCTTTGATGTCTCTGTGCTGCTCGCCCAGGGCAGCGACGGCACCTGCCGGGCCATGCTCGAATCGATGGCCTGCACTCGGGCTGTGATCGGCGTCGAACGCGGCGCGATTGCGGATACCATAACTCCGGGCCGCACCGGCTGGCTAGTCGGGAGCGAGCCGACTCGCGAGGCGCTGGCCGGGGCTCTCATCGAAGCGCTATCGGATCGCGAGCGAACCATGAAGATGGGCCGCGCCGCGCGGGCCGAGATGGAAGAGAACTTCACGCAGCAATGCCGCGCACAGTCCGTGATGGCCGTTTATGAGAATGCCCTCGCGCTGCGGGAAGTGGCCGCAGAGGAATGACTTCCCCGCCCGATACATCCCACCCGGCCGACTCGTCCCAGGCTTCCCTACC
>JAJFLK010000518.1 GCA_021772735.1 Candidatus Sumerlaeota bacterium
ATCACCTCATCGACGGAAACGCGCGTCATGCACCGATGATCGATAGGACATGTTCGCATCATGCACGGGGAGCAGTCGACATTAGAACGGACGATCTTGGACGAAATCGAAAACGGATAGGTCGTGTTGAATTCGGTGGGCCCGAAAATCGAGACGCATGGCACACCAAGGGCCGCCGCGACGTGCATCGCGCCCGAATCGTTTCCGATAAACAGATCCAGGCGCTCCATGACCGCGATCAACTGCGCAAGATCCACCGAACCGGAAAGATTGTGAACCGTCGATGCACAATGTTTCTCGACTTCGGCGAGCACGGCAGATTCTTTCTCGCTTCCGAGCAGAAGCACCTCGGCGCCGGTTTCGCCCTGAAAACGATCCGCAAGCTTGGCGAAACGTTCCGTCAGCCATCTCTTTGCGGTGCTGTTGATCGACCCCGGAGCGATCCCGATCAGCATCCGCCGAGGGCTGATTCTCTTCTCGCTAAATATCGCTTCTGCTTCGGCACGCCTGCGATCGTTTGTTTCGAGAACGAGCCTGGGCGCTTCAACGTTTTCATCACGCAGCCATTCGATGAGCCGGAGATAGTAATAGACCTGATGGACATTCAAAATCTCATCGTCTAATTCGACCGCCCGGGTCAGCATAAATGAACGCCACCCGCGCGCGAATCCGACGCGATGCTTGACCTGGCCCATTGCAAGCAAGGCCGCCGAGCGAAAAGAATTCGTCAGGGCGATTCCGAAATCGAATCGCTCATTCCGGATTCTGCGAGCCACAGCGAAAAACGCCCTCATCGAAGCCGAATCGTCTTCGACCCACAGCTCGTCGATATCGGGATTGTTCTCATAAACCGCGGCGACCCACGGGCGAACAAGAAGCGTGATATGCGAGCCGGCAAACCAATGACGAAGCTGGCGCAGTGCGGGCGTGACCATAATCGCATCCCCGACCCAGTTCACTCCCCGGATCAAAACCTTGCGCCGAATTTCTAGCGGAACCGTATCCATAATCAGCCGTCTACTTCTCTTTGATGCGCATCTCCCAGAGGCGCGCATATTTCATGAATACACTGTACGCCGCCAGGCAGCTTATGATCAGGCCGGTCCGACCGTCGAGGATGCCGAGCTTCAAGAAATATTGCCGAATGAAACGGGCCATCGGCCGCAAGGCAAGATGAACGAAGGTCACCCGACCGGTGCGCGAGGCGCGATCACTCGCTGCCAGCGTCGTGTATCGATTGAACTTCGCCATATACTGATCGAAGCTGCGAAACGTGTGGTGATCGAGCCGCCCGCGCGTCTGGGCCACCTCGCCATCGATCACCACATCGGCGTGAACCTGGCGATCCTGATATCGGCCTTTGTCACGGCGAAACAACCGAATGCAGCTATCGTTCTGCCAACCGCTATAGCGCACCGGCTTGCCAAGGAAGAAATTCGAGCGGCCAATGTCATATCCTGCTGCACGGTTCGGGGAGCCGAGAATTTGCAGGATTTCGTTGCGGAGTTCGGAAGTCACCCGCTCGTCCGCATCGACGATCATCACCCATTCATGCGTCGCCTGCGGGATGGCCCAGTTCTTCTGCGTCGCCGAATCGACGTATTCATGCTGGACGAATCGGACGTCGGCGTCCCGGGCAATCTCGAGCGTGCGATCAGAACTGAACGAATCGACGACGAAGATCTCGTCGGCCCAATCCACGCTATCGAGACAATCTCGAAGATTCTCTTCCTCGTTGAAAGTGGGTATGATGACCGTGATTCTGTCTCGTTCAGTCACGCTTGGACGAGGCCTCCGATTGCGAACGTTCTCGGCTGGGATACTACATTGGGCATTATGAGTGGGCAAAAGGATTATCCGCAACTCGCGCGCGAACGACTGCAAACGGTTTGCGACCGCATCGGGGCGGCCGCCTCGCGCGCAGGCCGGACGGCCGACGACGTCACTCTCGTCGCAGTGACGAAGAAGCAACCCCTTGCGTCAATCGAATCGATCTTCGAAGCGGGCCAGACCGCATTCGGCGAGAACCGGGTCCAGGAGGCTGTTGCCAAGATCGATGCCTTCCCGCGCGAGGCCGAGTGGCATTTCATCGGGCACTTGCAGCGCAATAAGGCCAAGGCGATTGTCGGGCGCGTCGCGCTTATTCATTCGGTGGATTCGGTCCGTTTGATTCGAGAACTGGAGAAGCAAGCCGCGCGTCTGGACATCGTCCAACGCGTGCTGATCGAACTGAACGTCACTGGCGAAGAAGCCAAGACCGGCGCCGAGCCCGAGGAGCTCGATACCCTGATCAAAGGGCTCGCCGATGCTCCCCATCTGAAGGCTCAAGGCCTGATGACGATGGCCCCATACAATACGGACCCCGAGGCCGCCCGGCCGCCCTTCGCCCGGTTGCGAGAGATTCTCTCGAACATTCCCGCTTCTCAGGCGTTCGATCCCCGGCATCTCTCCATGGGAATGAGCGGGGACTTCGAAGTCGCGATCGAAGAAGGCGCGACCCTGGTCCGCATCGGCACGGTGCTCATGGGCGAGCGGCCCGGCGATTGATTCAGACGCCACCCTTGTCAATGCGGCTCTTGAAATTCGAATGCACAAGCGCAGTTCAGCCGGGCGCTACGACGAATTTCGGGTCCAGACGGCGCCGTCGCTTCGCAAGCTCTGCTCAAGACCTTCCATGGTGACCGCTTGCTCAAGCCCATCCTCGGCGGGCCGGAGGGCGAAGCTGGGATCGCGAACGGCCCGGGTGAAGTGACTCACCATATTGCGGCAAGCGTCTTCGACCTCGAACTCGCGAAGCTTTCGTTTTGAATCAATCTCGATCATCACGCGCGTAGGGCGCAATTGGTTCGAGTAAGGAGTGCCGCACCAGATTCTTCCGTCCGTCCCGACCAACTCAAGGCCCTGGTAAAACGCCGCGCGGAACGACGACCAGACGCTCGCGGTCCGCCCCGAACCAAAGTCCATCCAGCACACCGCCGATTCATCCACTCCGTCCACTCCGGAACGCAAATCCGCACGCGCCGAAACCGCCACCGGCTCCTACCCAAAGAAATACCGACACGCGTTGACGCAGTAACAGCCGATGTCGAGG
>JAJFLK010000519.1 GCA_021772735.1 Candidatus Sumerlaeota bacterium
ACGATCGCCATCGGGCTCGAAGCGTTTGCGGTGGATAACAATGGTTACCCCGATACGCTCTTCGGCCTGCGCGCGCTGACCCGACCGGTGGAATACCTTACCGAAACGCCCGAGGACGTTTTCCGGGTCGGCACGGATTCCGGATTCTTCAGTTCGCGGGGCTTTCGTTACGGCGCGATGCCGATCGAACCGGCCTCGCGATACGCGATTGCCAGTATGGGGCCCGATACCGACATCGACCAATACCTGAGCCTGACGCCCGGCGGCGGACTCGCCTCGTTCGCGCCCGATGGCGATGCGCTGCGGTTCTACCCCGGATATTCCCCCGAGCTTTTTTCCGACTCCGGTGCCACGGTCAACGCCGCCGCGTATCGTTATATTGTATACGACCCCACCAACGGCTCGATCAGCGATGGCGATGTCTATCGCTTTAGTGATTTCAACGGCTTCGAGTGAAGAGCTTGGCTTGATTCAGTGTCACCCGGATGATAACTTCGTTTTATGAGCGATCATGATGTAGACAGCAGTTCAAGAGCGCGCATGGAATACAAGTCGCCGAAGAGAATGATTATCATTCTTGGCGTCACCTTGTTAAGCGTCGTCCTTCTCGCGCTTGGAGCTCTCTTTTTCTACTTGCGACAAGTGGGCGTATTCGAACGCCTTAAGCTGCGAAAGACGCTTCGTTCCGTGGCTCCGAATTCGCTTTCCGGGGTGAACTGGATTGTCGATCTAAGCGGTCTATGGGGAGAGCTTCCAATCTTTGCATCCTTCACCACGCCTAACGGATTGTTACATTATGTTACCCTCGAGCACAACGACACCGCCATGCTGCCCGAAGGCGGCCCTTGGTTTGTTAGGGAAATCTCACCTCCTGCCAATACGCGCCCGCTGACGTATTTGATATCAGGGCCGTTTCCCCCCAAGACTACCAAGTCGGTAACTACGTTCTACAGAATGGAGTCATTCCCCTATCTGGTAAATATATCCGTGAGCTTTGAGAGCCTCTCGCCTCCGGGAACTGCTGAACAGATTCTTGATGATATAGGCCGGTTCATCTTGGATTACGAAAGCCACCTATGAAGGCGGCTGCGCACCCATAATACGAAGTGCTCAAATCAACGTCGGCTCTCTTGGAGTAGCGCGACGTTCGGACGTGCAACCCGAATCGCATTGACCCCACCGTGCCCGAGCAGATAACCTCCTAGGGACATATTTCCGGTTGAAGCTCGCGGGAGAGAGGTCTGCATCGTCAGGCCCGCCGAAGGGGTAAGATCTCCCGAGAAACTCTCAGGCGCAAAGGACCGCGAGCGGACGGAACTCTGGAGAGCGGCGCGGGTTTGCACGGCATCAATTGCCGGCGCAGCCCCGGGCCCACCGAAGGGGACAAGGATCGAAGACGGCGCGCGGGGTTTTCATCAAACCGTGCGGCCGAGCCAAGGTTCGCCACAACAGGCGGCCCGGGCCGAGATCCCACTCTCTCAGGTTTTGGACAGAGCGGGAGTCGCAAGCGCACCCACGGCGGGTGGCGTCGCGGCTCCCGTTTTCGTTTGGTGGCTGAGCCACCCCTGGACCCAAAGGCCGGAGCGGACGAGCTGGGGCCGAGAGAAATAATGTCCAAACCAACCACAACGAACACCACGGACGCCGAGGCGCCCGCACCCGAGGCCACCACATCTGAGGCGGTCCAGACCGGCGCAGCCAAAACGAGCGCGGAGCGAACCGGCTTTGCGGGCGAGGCGAAAGGCGGTTCAGCTCAAACGAGCAAGGCCCGAACCGGCCTTGCGGGCGAGGCGAAGGGCGGTTCAGCCGCCCCCGTGTCGTTCCCCGCATCGTGGCGCCCCGGCGCGGATGGACCGCGCAGGCTCCCGCCGTGGCTCACGCGCCCGATCGGCGGCGGCGCGGCGTTCGCCCGGACGGCCGGAGCGGTCAAGGGCCTCAACCTCAACACCGTCTGCGAAGAAGCCCGCTGCCCGAACCGGGGCGAATGCTGGAGCGCGGGCACGGCGACTTTCATGATCCTCGGCGATGAATGCACGCGGCGCTGCGGCTTTTGCAGCGTCAAGGACGGCACGCCCCGGGGCCGGCTCGACTCGGGCGAGCCCGAACGCCTTGCGCAAGCCGTCGAGGCGATGGGACTGGATTACGTCGTCATCACGTCCGTCGATCGGGATGACCTGCCCGATCGCGGAGCGGCGCACTTCGTCGATTGCATCCGCACGATCCGCCGCCGCCGGCCCGGAATCGCCATCGAACTGCTGACGCCCGACTTCCGTGGCGAGCAAGAGGTCGCCCTCGGAACCATCGGAGCGCTGGCGGCCGAGGCTCCGCTGGTCTGGGGTCACAACGTGGAGACCGTCCCGAGGCTCTATCGCTCCGTGCGGCCCGGCTCGACGTATGCCGATTCGCTCGCGCTGCTGCGCCGGGCGCGGGAATTGCCGGGCATTATCACAAAAAGTTCCATCATGCTCGGCCTCGGCGAGACGCGCGCCGAAGTCCTTGGCGTCGTCGACGATCTGGTTGCGGCCGGAGTCGAGCGCATGACCATCGGGCAGTATCTGCGCCCCTCGCCGAAGCAAATGGACGTTTTCGAGTTCGTTCACCCCGATGTGTTTAAGGAACTGGCCGGCGAGGCCGAGGCGCGCGGCATCAAATGGATCATCTCCGCGCCGTTCGCGCGCAGCTCGTATCACGCCGAGCTGGCCGAAGCCACGCCGCAGAGCCGCTGGACCGCCCAGTGCGAGGAGGCTCCGGCATGAGCGCAAGCGTCGATCCCAAAACCAGCGCGGCCCCCGCAGCCAGTGCCCCCGACGCCACCACCGGGGCCGGGGGCCTGCGCCGCACGCCGCTGTTCGATTGCCACGTCGAAGCGGGAGCGAAGATGGTGCCGTTCGGCGCGTGGGAAATGCCGCTGCATTACGGCTCGCAGATCGAAGAGCATCACGCGACGCGGCGCGGAGTCGGGCTGTTCGACGTCTCGCACATGGGCCAGATCGAGGTGACCGGACGCGACGCGGCGGCGCTCGTGCAAGAGATCGTCACCCGTGACATCGGCGGCCTGGCCGATGGCGAGCAGGCTTATTGCGCGATGTGCAACGAGACCGGCGGGATCATTGACGATCTCATTGTCGCGCGGATGGCCAGCCATTGGTTCTTGCTCGTCGTCAACGCGGGACCGTATGAAAAGGCGCTCGCGCAGACCCGCAAGATCGCCGACGGGCTTGCTCTGGGCGGTGTCAGCGTCGAGGGCGCCGCGAATAACTACGCGATGATCGCCGTGCAGGGCAAAACTTGGAAAGACGTCGTGCGGCCTGTAATTGGACCGGGGTCGGGACCGGGCGCATGGGAAGACCTCAAGCCCTACCGCGCCGCCGAGATCGAATACCGCGAGGGGCCGCTCATCGTCTCGACGACGGGTTACACGGGCGAGCCGGGCTGCGAGCTGCTGCTTGCGCCGGATCACGCGGCCGAGGTCTGGCGCGGTCTGGTCGCCGCCGGCGGTCGGCCGTGCGGGCTTGCGGCGCGCGATACTCTACGACTCGAGAAAGGCATGTGCCTCTCGGGTCAGGATTTCGACGAGGCCGCCAATCCCTTCGAGGCGCGGCTCGGATGGGTCGTCGATGTGGATAAGGAAAGCTTCTGCGGCCTCGATTCATTGAAGAAGATCAAAGCCGATGGCGTTGCGCGGCGCCTGGTCGGTCTGTTGCCCGAGGGTCGCCGCATCCCC